>NZ_JBHWVI010000002.1:0-138582 GCF_042737005.1 Streptomyces sp. NPDC060027 | reverse complement strand
GTCTCACTCCGAGGCCGGTGGCTCGGGCCGCGTAGGGTCAGCCGTCCGCGAGCGCGGGTCCGGGGCGGTTCGCGGCGCCCCGCGCCGTTGTCCGCCGGGCCCGGGCAGCAGGGCCAGGACGGATGTGGCGGTGGCGAGTGCGAGCAGCGCCCGGGTGACGGTGAACGTGCCGCTGAGGAACAGGGGCAGCGCGACGAGCACCGCCATCGACACGCTGACCGTCACGGCCAGGACGCCCGTCTCCAGCACCGCCGTGCGGTCCGTCGCGCGCACCGTGCCCGACCGGGCCCACCGAGAGGCCGCCAGGCCGGGGCAGACGAGCAGGAACGCCGTCGTCACCACGATGCGCAGGACCAGGGCGTCCGACAGGAAGGTGACCACCGCCAAGGCCACCCAGCCGGACAGCGCGAGCCCCCAGCGCAGGGAGGTCATGGTCCCGTTCCGCTCCTCGCGCCCTGGTACCGGTAGACCACCGCGTCCTTGCTGCGGTAGACGGGGATGTAGTCCCGGGTCTTCGACAGGGCCGAGTCCATGCGCCGCATGGTGTCGGCGGGCAGGACCCCCCTCTGGTAGATGTCGGCGGCCTGAGCCCGGCTCAGGATGATGAAGGCGGGCTGTTGGGGGGTGGCCCGCTGGACGAACCCCGCCAGGCCCTTCACCGGATCCTCCACCAGGCGCCGCCGGTCACCGATGTCCTGCTCGTCCAACTGCACCTGGGCGTTCTCGTCGTAGCGCAGATACAGGCCGGGCACGGCCGACGTGAGAGAGACGATCGTGGACCCGGGAGGAGAGGTGGCCGCGACGAAGCGCCCGGCCGCCACCTCGTCCTTCGCGAAGTAGTTCGCCGATTCCTTGCCGTAGTAGCCGAACACGAGTCCCGCGAGCAGGGCGAGCAGCAAGGGATAGACGGCCGCCACATGAAGGCGCGGCCCCCTGCCCCGATCGAGGAGAAGGGCGGCGATCAGGAGCGAGGCCGCGGGCAGCGCGAAGAGATAGGCGCGAAAGATCATCTCTCCGCCGTAGGCATTCGCCGCCAGGACCGGCAGCGGAGCCGCGACGAGCAGGGGCAGGCCGGTGCGGCGGACCCAGGGGCGGGCCAGGAAAGCGACGGCCGCCAGCAGGAAGACCGCGGCGGACAGGCCCCGGTCGACCCAGGCCACCACGACATGACCCGGGGCCGCGGTGCCGAGGGCGGCCAGCCCGGAGACGACGTTGGTGTCGGGTTTCAGCAGCGCGCCCAGGAAGTCGTTCAGGTTTTCCGAGATGTAGGGGCGAGCGATGGTGGCGTCCCAGACCGCGGTCAGCACCACCGTACTGGCCAGAACAGGCAGTACGACCCGTCGGTTGCGCCGCGGTAGCGACAGCACCACCAGTGCGCTGATCAGCAGGAGCGGCGTCAGCGGGTGTGAGGAGACGATGACGGCCGCGATCACCACGACCAGCACGAACCGGCCGACGGGCCATCGGTCTGTGCGGGCGTCGGCCGCACCGTACAGCACCGAGGTGGGCAACTGCCCCATGACCAGGGCGATCACCGTCACGAAGAGCAGGAACGCGAAGGCCTGGGGGGCGAAGTAGTCCTGCCCCACCCAGGAGCACGAGTAGTAGACCCACGCCGCCCCCCAGATCAGCCGGCGGTCACGTGTCACCGTCCGGTAGAGCAGCAGCAGGGGAGCGAGCAGTACGGCGTTGAAGACGGGCGGGGTCCAGATCGCGTAGCCGAGCGCCGAGTCCAGACCGGTGGCCTGCAGGAAGAACGCGTTGAGGTCGAAGAATCCGGGCCACTGGTTGTAGATGGCGAGCTTGTCGGCGTGGGGCACCTCGCCGTGGTGGCGGATCACCGCGTCGACGACCGCGACGTGCTTCCACGCCCAGCTGTAGCGCAGGGTGGGGTAGAGCAGTGTGGGCGTCGCGTGGATGACCGCGACCAGTCCCAGAACGTAGCCCGCGAACCATCCACCGGCGGTTCGTCGGTCGGCCAGCGCGAGGCAGAAGCCGAAGGTGAGCAGGCCGAGGGCGACCCAGAACAGCACCGGCAGCACCTGCAGCAGGCCGTAGTCGCGCATCTCGACGAGGCGCACATGGCGCAGGGACAGCAGCCAGAGGACGAGGGCCGCGGGAAGAACGAGGCGTGCCGCCCACTGGCGTGCCGTGGTCCGGTCGGGGAGATGACGCTCACCGGCGGCGGAACCCGGCCACCGCGCCACGGCGTTGGTGAGGGACGCCACGCGCCCGCTTGTCAGCGTCTGGAGCTTGCCCATGAAGCGGTCTCCCGGGGAACCGCTGCGCCTACGGCGTTCCTCGTGACGCGGGACGCCGGTTCCTCGACAGGACCCACGACTCTCCCGTCACGGCCGACAGGGGCGCTGACTCGACGCATGTGGCACCTTCCGGATCCGGCCTGTCGGTCTCCCGCCCCGGCGAACGGCCATCAGTGACACCGGCCGGCGGCACTTCCGCTCGTCGGTCCACATCGATGTTCGATCTCGACCGACAAGAGGTATTAGTAACGATTGTGATGGTATCTACGATCGCTGCAAGTGGCAGCTCGTGGCGATCACGCACAGCACGCGCCGACACGGTGCCCGGAGGGAGAGCGGTGAAGCCACGAGGAAGGGGCGCACGGCCGAGGCCGGGACGTCTCCGGACAAGAGGGCTCGTCGCCTGCGCGGCCGTGATGGCGACGCTCCTGAGCGCAGCGGGCTGTGACCATTCATCGGCTGGAGCCCGGATTCCCCGTCCGGACCACATCGTCGTGGTGATCGAGGAGAACCAGTCGTACGACGCCATCATCGGAAGCGCGGATGCCCCGTACCTCAACCAACTGGCCCGGCGGGGCGCCTCGCTCACCCAGTTCTACGCCCTCACCCATCCGGGCCAGCCCAACTACCTGGCGCTCTTCTCGGGCTCCTTCCTGGGGGTCAGCGACGATTCCTGCCCGCACACGCTCACGTCGCGGAATCTCGGCTCTCAACTCCTCCAGGCCGATGAGACCTTCGTGGGCTATGCGCAGAGCATGCCCCGTGTCGGCTTCACCGGCTGCGCCGACGGTGCCTACGTGCGCCGACACAACCCGTGGGTGAACTTCAACAATCTTCCCGCCTCCGGCAACCGCCCGTGGACCGACTTCCCTCGCGACTTCGGGGATCTGCCGACGGTTGCGTTCGTCGTCCCGGACCTCGACCACGACATGCACGACGGCGGCGTGCGGCAGGCGGACACCTGGCTGCGGAACAGTCTCGGCGCATACGCCGACTGGGCCATGACCCACAACAGCCTGCTGGTCGTCACCTGGGACGAGGACGATGGGGAAGGGCCCAATCGTGTCCCCACCATCCTGGTGGGTGAGCATGTCCAGCGAGGCGACCACGCCCAACCGAACAATCAGTACGGACTGCTGCGCATGCTCCTGGACGCGTACGACCTCAAGCCCCTCCACCACAGCGCCGACGTGGAACCCGTCGATGTGTGGGGCGACGACTGAAACGAGGAAGCCTCAGGGGTCCTGAAACCGGATCAGGCGCTTGACGGCCGTCCGCAGCCGCCGCTCGGCCGCCGAGACGGGAAGTCTTTCCCGGAGATAGCGCGGGGAGGAGAAACTCTCCGCTCCGAACCCCGCCTTGAACGTGGCGAGGGAGGAGTCCGGGGCGGACTCTCCCATGTCGAACGTCCGGCAGGCCGCCGCGCACGCGTCCTCGATCGCCAGCCGGTACAGCAGGGGGACGGCGTGGACCGGATGGGCCAGTTCCCGATCCATGGCACTGCGCCACAGCTTGGCGTGACGACCATGGCGCAGGACGACACACGCCCCGGCGGGCTCCCCGGCGCGCCAGGCCATCCAGATCGCGCACCCCTCCCCGAACCGGGCAGCCACCTCTTCCAGTCGGCGCACGGGGAACTCTCGCGTCCTGCGCCAGCGGGCCAACGCCAGCGGCTCATGCTGCTGTTCGGCCCAGCGCACGATCGACTTCTGGTACAGGTGGTAGAAGGCGGGGACGAGCCGGCCGGTGCGATCCACCTCGACCTCGACGTCCGAGCGCTCGGCATGGCGGACCTCCCGCCGCACATGACGTCTGAAGCGGCGCTCCCAGACGGTGCCGAAGCCGCCGTCGAGGTCAACCATCTGGGTCATGTGGGGCTCGGGACGGAAGCCGCGTGCGGCGTTCGCCCATACGGCCTGGTCCGTCGGCCGCAACCGCACACCGACCCGGAGCGCGCGCAGTCGCGCGAGATCGGCGAAGACCGCGCGTGCCTCCGCCGGACTCACGCTTTCCGGGCACACCGGTCCTCCGATGCCCCAATCGGCCGGCCAGGACTCCTCCGCGCCCAGGATCTGCGGGCGATGCCTTCTGCCGACAAGGGGGAGTACGAGCCGATGGCCTCGCTCGAACTCGTAGAGGCGGCTCGCGTCCCGGTACGGCCCCGCGGCGCACAGGCAGTCCAGCCAGAGCGGAGTCTGGGAAGGATTGGTGTCCGGGTCCCTGTCCGCCAACTCCCACCAGACGTCACGTGGAGCCGGTGTGGTGATGTGCGCGAAGCCGGCCGGTGTGTTGATCAGGAGCTCAGCAGGTGCGTTCACGGGCCTCTCCTGCCGGACGTACGGGCCCCGCGAGGACGATGCTCGCGGATCGAGGACCCGCGTGCCCATGTCCGATGCTAGGCGGGGCACCCGAGCCGAGCATCTCGGTGGGATCGGGCGTCACTCGTCCTTGAAACCGATGAGACGCTTCGCCGCACTCCGCAAGGCCTGATCGATCGAAGTCAGGGGAAGCACTTCCCTGCGGTAGCCGAACGATGCGTAGCCGCGAGCGCCGAGCCGCTCCTTGAAGATGCTGACAGAGGAACCGGGCACCGAGTCGCCCATGTGGTAGAAGCGGCAACCAGCCGCACAGGCATCCTCGATGGCGAGCTTGTGCAGCAGTGTGGTGGCACGACTCGGACCAGCCAGTTCTTTGACCATGCCGCTCCGCCAGTACTTCGCGTGAGGCCCTTGGCGGAGCACCATGATGGCCGCCGCGGGCTGACCTTGGTACGAGGCCAGCCACACGGTGCAGCACTCGGCGAACGTCTCGGCGACGGTCTGGAACTTGTGCAGCGGGTCGATCCGATGCCTGCGCCAGCGAGCGAGTGCCAGCGGCTCGTTCTGCTGTTGCGCCCAACGAGCGATCGAGTGTTGGTAGAGCGCGTAGAAGGCGGGTACCAGGCGCCCGGTGTGGTCGACCTCCACGTCGACCCCTGCTTTCTCGCCCTTGCGTACGGCGGTTCTGACCGCTCCTTTGAACCTCCGCCCCCAGACGTCACCGAAGCCGCCGCCGAGGTCCAGGACGTACGTCGTGTGACGCAAGGTGGTGAAGTCGGACGGCACCGCTGACACCCACGCCGGGTCGACGCTCGGCCCGAACCGCACGGACACGCGATTCGCGGGAAGGCGGGCCAGATCCCCGAAGACGGCGCGCACTTGCTTCGGGTCGGGCGCCTCGGCGGCGACAGGGGCTCCGATGCCCCACTCCGAAGGCCAGGCGTCCTGGGCGATCAGATGGGCGGGCCAACCGCGTCGGCGGGCCAGCGGCACGATGATCTCGCCGGCATGGTCGAATGCGTAAAGGCGACTCGCATCCTCATAGGGGTCGGTCGCGCAAATGCAGTCCAACCAGCCCGGGGTCTGCGTAATCAGCGCCTCGTCGCTCCCGTCGACCAAGAGCTGCCATTTGTCGCGAGGCGCCGGACTCGTCACGTCGAGATGACCCCCGGTCGACGAGGTTCGCGGGCCCGAAAAACGCATGACGCTACTTCCTTACGCGTCGCGAACGGTAGGCGTTTTGAACCTTCACTGATTCAAGGGTGCTCTATCAGCCATCAGGCCGCATCTCGGTCTCTCTCATTCGACGTCACATGGTGGAGCGCCAGAGCGAAAGGTATTATTTCTGTCGAAATGCCAATACCGCGACCTTGATTATCGCCAGTCGACAGAGGTGCCTGTGGACCAATTGGGCGGAACTCAGACCTCCACGCGCATGGTGCGCCTCCATCAGCGATTCCCGTCGCTTCAGGTGATGCGCGGCGCGCGGCGCAGGCTCGACGACGCGATCGATCTGATCCGCCTGAAGCTCGATGCGCTGCCCGACGGCATCTACCAGCCGGTCCCGGGCATACGCGTGCGGAAGGCCAAGCGATCCGTCGGTACCGGGTCACGATGGGCGGCGATGGAGCCGGTTGTCGAGCGGCTCGGAGTCGAGAGCGCGCTGGATGTGGGCGCCAATGTCGGCTACTTCCCGATCAAGCTCGCCATGCGCGGGATACCCTCCGTCGCTCTGGAGTCTGATCCGAAATGTGTTCGGACAGCGACGACCGCCGTGCGACGGAACCAGCTGGACAACGTGGCGGTGATGGATCTAGAGCTTCGCCCTGACACGCTCCGCCTTCTGCCGACGGCCGACTGCACCCTCCTGCTGTCCCTCTGGCATCACCTGGTGCGGGAGCTGGGTCTCGACGCCGCCACTCACCTGCTTCGAGGGCTCTGGACCCGGACCGGCAAGGTGATGTTCTTCGACAGCGGCGAGGACGAGATGCCCGAGTCGTTCGGACTGCCGCCCATGGTGCCGACGCCTGACGCCTGGCTCACGGAGTACCTGCGGAAGAGCTGCACCGGCGGGCGAGTCGAACACCTCGGCCGGCACCGGGCCTTCGACGCCGACGGTCTCCCCACGGACCGGGCGCTGTTCGCCGTGATCCGGGAAGCGCCGCATGCGCGGTAGGAGGCGTTGACCGCTCCGATCAGGCAGGCCGCACTCCTCGCCGCTTGCCCGGCAGGCCCGCTGATCCGGTGTCAGTTCCGGGTCGGCGGCGGCCGGGTTCTTGTCCTCGGCGAGATGAGATGGGTCAGCTGTCGACGCCGCACCCCTCGGCTCGTGGACAGCTCCAAGCGGATGTGTCGGCCCGCCCGGTGCTACGGCGAGGTGGGCAGGTGCGGGGAGCGGAGCACGAGCAGGGTGATCTCGCTGGGGGCGAAGACGCGGAACGGCGGGCCCCAGAAGCCGGTGCCGCTGCTGGTGTAGAGGAGGGTGCGGGCGCCGTGGTGGCTGAGGCCGGCGACGGCGGGCTGGTCGATGCGGACCAGATGGTGGAAGGGCCAGATCTGGCCGCCGTGGGTGTGGCCGGAGAGCTGGAGGTCGACGCCGTCGGCTGCCGCCCGGTCGACGAACTTGGGCTGGTGCGCCAAGAGCAGGACGGGGAGGTCGGGGTCGGCGCCGTTCAAAGCTCCGGCGAGGTGGGCGCGGTGGCCTGCCAGGCCGGAGGACTCGGCGGTGACGTCGTCCACGCCGGCGACCACGAGGGTGTCGCCTCCGCGTTCGAGCAGCAGATGGCGGTTGCGCAGCGGTTCCCAGCCCAGCTCGTCCATCAGGTCGACCCAGCCCTGGGCCTCGCTGTAGTACTCGTGGTTGCCCGTGACGTAGACACGGGCCCGGGTGGCCCGCACGGTACCGAGTGGGGCGGCCTGGGCGCGGCGGCGTTCGGCCGTGCCGTCCGCGATGTCGCCGGTGTGGCAGACCAGGTCGGCTTCCAGAGTGTTCACCGTCTCGCACACCCGTGCCGACCAGCGGGCGCGATCGAGTGGGCCGTAGTGGGTGTCGGTGATGAGGGCGACGCGGAGGCCGTCCAACCCGGCACCCAGCCGCGGGAGTCGCACGTCGAGCCGACGCACGCGTGGCACGCGGCGGGCTTCGGCGTACCCCCAGGCGAGGAGTACGGCGGTTACGCCGAGGACGGCCCAGGTGACGATTCGGGCCCGGTCCTGACTCTCGCCGACGCCGGCCGCGGTCAGGGCGAGCCGCAAGAGGACGCCGAGCAGAACCGACCAGGTGAACAGAACCCAGCTGATGCCCAGCAGGGTGTCACCGACGATCGCCGCGCGGTCCTGCTGACGGCGGCCGTGGCCGCGCACCATCGCGAGCGGCATACCGATGAGGCCGAGGGCGAACAGGGCGCTGCCGACCAGCGCGACGGGCAGCGACCAGTGCTGGCCGGTGTGCAGGAGCACCCAGCAGGGCACGGCCCACAGCAGGACAGGGGCGATCAGGGGGATGTGGCGCATCAGGCGGTGCAGTCGGCTCTGCCGCGGCGCTTGCGCCTCACTGTCGGCGGGTCGGGTGTCGCTGGTGTTGGTCACGCTTCCCCTCTCTGGCACTGGATCGTCGGTGGCCAATCCGGCTCTTCGTGCCCCACCGAGTCCGCGGGGGATCTTACTCTGGCAAAGGGAACTGAGTTAGGCAGCAGAGATCAAGAAGCGTCCTTCTCCGGTGAAGTCCGGACAGCCGTGAGGCATCGCGTTGGCCGCGGAGTGGCTCCCATGTCGGTTGCCTGGAGGTCAACCAAGCCTCCAGGCAACCGACATCGGACCCCTAGAAGAAGCCCAGCTTCTTCGGCGAGTACGACACCAGGAGATTCTTCGTCTGCTGGTGGTACAGACTCGATACCCCGTTGACCAGCGGAACGGTGGATGTTGAGGTCCTGGGAACGGTGTTGGCCCGCATATGGTCCGGATCTCCGGAAGTGGAGCCGAGCGGCGTCGCAGTTCCCCTGCTCTGGCGACAGCACGGCGAATGGTGTGGGACTCTCCGCCTCCGGTGAAGGCTTGAAGGGTGTGAGGGCAGCGAGAAGATCTCCGTTGCTCGCGCGGAGAGGACATCACGACGCCCGGCAACGTCGCGGACTACGACGGCTTACCTCCGCTCGCGCGGAGAGGACGATGACGGTGCCGTAGGTGCCGGTACGGAGGGCGGCTTACCTCCGCTCGAGCGGGGGTGACCCCGCAGGGCGCTGCGCCCCTTCAAGCGCCGCTTCCCCCAGGGGCGACGCTCGGAACTGGACCTGGACGCGACCGTCCGCGACTACTGCCGCACCGGCGAGCTCACCCCGGTGCTGGGCCCCAGCCCCGAGCCCTGGTTCGAACTGCTGCTCGTCGTCGACGCATCGCTCACCATGGCCGTCTGGCAGAACACCAACTCGGAGTTCGCCACCCTCCTGGCCGGACTGGGCGCGTTCCGACGCGTCCGGACGTGGAGCCTGAGGCCGGGCACTGATCCAGTGGTCACCGACCACCAGGACAGGCGGGTCGCCCCCGGGCAGGCCGTTTCCGCCGACGGCAGACGCCTGGTGTTGGTGCTCTCCGGCTGCGTGGCGCCCGGCTGGAGGCGACCGGAAACATGGCAGTTGCTACGCCGTTGGGGAACGAAAGGCCCCGTCGCGCTGCTCAACCCGCTCCCCGGGCGCCTGTGGCACCGCACCGGCCTCGACCTCCCCGCGATCCGCGTTGGACAGCGACGGCCCGCCCTTAGGAACGCCG
This sequence comes from Streptomyces sp. NPDC060027, assembly GCF_042737005.1. Lineage (NCBI taxonomy): Bacteria > Bacillati > Actinomycetota > Actinomycetes > Kitasatosporales > Streptomycetaceae > Streptomyces > Streptomyces sp. NPDC060027. The sequence goes on along the minus strand of NZ_JBHWVI010000002.1, from coordinate 129,239 downwards.
ACCTGACCTTTCACGTCCCCCTGCTGCTCCGTACTCTGCCCGGCGCCGAGGACGCGGACTGGCAGGCGTTGCCCACGCTCACGTTCTCGCCGCATTCCCTCGCCCGCTGGGCGGACACCTTCATGCGCGGATCGCCCCACGGGCACGACGCGGTCCTGGTCCCCGGCACCGGCATCGTGCCCAGCCCCTTTCCGACGCCGAATGCCGCGCGACACACGGGCCCCGACCCCACGGAGATGTTCCTGCGCACGGGGTCGCCCTCGGCCGTACGGCTGGCCGCCCTGTGCAGCCCGTTTCGCAGGCTGAGCCTCCCGCTCATGCACCTGGTCCGTCAGCAGCTCCTTCCCGAGGCGTGCGTCGGCGATCTGGCCGAGCTGCTGACGAGCCCCGGCGTGACCGTCGAGGCGCACGAGGACGGGCCACCGGTCATCGTCTTCGACGATGCGACACGCGAGCGGCTCGCCTCCCGCCTCAGCCGCCGGGACGCCTGGCACACGTATGACGCTCTCAGCAGGCCCATCGCCGCCAGGGCACCCGGCGGCGTGGAGGACATCCAGGCGACCGCGACGTTCGAGCCGGACTCGGTCCCGCCCGCGCTGTACCCCTTCGCGCGTGCGTCCAACGAGTTGCTGACATTACTGCGGGAAGGCGGACCGGTGCGGCCCGCACTGCTGCCGGGAATTTCGGAGTTCCCCGTGTTACAGCCCGACCCGGACCCGGGTCAGCGCCTGCCCGACCCGGCACAGAGCACCGCGCTGCTTATCGGCGTTTCCCGTTATCCGAGAGGCGACTCGTTGCCTGGCGTGAACGCCGATCTTGAGGAGATGCGGTCCTATCTCACCTCGCCGGAAGGCTGGAACCTGCCGGCCGACCGCTGCGTATCGCTTGTCGACCCCCGCAGGGCGAGCGAGGTCCTCGAAGAGATCATGCGGGCGGGCGACACGGCCGACACCGTGCTGCTCTACTTCGGCGGGCACGGGTCGGTTGACCTCAGGGGCCAGGCCACGTGGCGTCTCTCGGGAGAAGGAGTCGATGAGTGGCATACCTCCGGGAGGCTGGAGTTCCTCGACGTCGCACGGGTCCTCGATGAGTCGAGGGCTCGTCACGCCATGCTGATCCTCGACCACGACGGGGGCGCGGAGGCTACCCGGGCCATGCGCCGTGACCTGCATGAAGGGGTCGGGCAAGTAGTCTCGAGAGCACAGGTGTTGTCCGTAGGAAGTGCACGGGGCGCCTTGAACAGGGGACCGCTGACGCAACAGCTCCGGAGGGTCACGAGCCAGGGAGTGCCAAGAGGTCCCGAGTTCCTGGACCTGTCCGCCATGGTCAGGGCCTTGAGCGGGCTCGATACATGGTCGCGCTCCCAGTTCGTTCTCTTCGGTGGGGGTCGTTCAGCCCCAGCCTTCGCGCGCAATCGGGCCTGGAAACCCCAGGTGTCCTCGACCGGGCTCCACGAAGACGAGGGCGTCGGCGCCACCGAGCCGGTCGACCCCATGTACGAGTCGGTCCAGCACCAACTTCAGGCGGCTCTTCCTCGCACCTACCAAGGCGTGTACCGGAGAGAGGCGAACCGTCTTCTGCGCGCGCTACTCGCCTTCGCGGAGAGTTTCATCGACGGAGGCCAGCAGGCCGACAGCGAGATGACACTGGTCGACGAGGTTCAGGACTTCCTCGCCGATCGGGGGATCATCACCGAACGCGAGGTGCCTCGCGACGATCAACGTGTGGATGTCGTCTGGTCTTCAGAAGCCGGCCTGTTCGAAATCCACACAACGCAGGACGGAGCCGCTCGCCATTGGAACGTCGAACCCTCGGTCAGCTTCGAACTCGTGCTGGATCGAGAGGGGCGGGCCTGGATGTCCGATCTCGTCGACTGTGTCACCGCGGATACCTCAGAGACCTTCCCCGGTAATGAGAAATCGTGTCTTGTGATCATGTACCTGCCTGTCCCGCTGCACCGCGTCCACGACCCCGAGGCAGCCGTCGACGAGGCTGAGCCCGAGACGGCGGATGCGCCCTGGGGTCTGAGGTGGTTCACCCGCAATGCCCTGTCGTACGCGGTGGATTCGGCCTGTGAGCGACTCCTTGGCGAAGCCGTCGCGGACGAGTTCGCCGACGACGTCATGGACGGCGTCTGGACGCTGAACGGGGTGGCGCTACCACCCGGTCTCACGGACGTGACGATCCAGGACGTCACTCCGGACACCCAGTCGATCGTCTGGGACACCGTGGAGGAGTACGAGGAAGGCTTGGTTCTCGGGCAGGTGACGGTGGACGTCCGACTCATTCTCGAAGGCCTCATGCACAACCGCGACTATGACCTCGCCCTGCCCGAAGTGGTGCTGCTGAACAGGGTCAACGATCATATGGTGGAGGTGCATGTGGAGCGGAGCGCACAACTGGTCTTCGACGCCCGGCGGGAATCGGAGGATGTCGAGCTGGAGTTCCGCGGCACGAACGCTCCCGAGCCCAACCCGCACGACCTCAGGTGACATTCGAGCCCGGCCGGTGCCGCCGCCCAGCTGGCAGGGCCAGCGTTGTTTCCGTCTTGCGGCGCAACGCTTGCGGCAGGTGCCGTCCACGGACTCACATGATCATGAACCGGGCGTCAAGGAACTCGCAGAGACCCTGCCGCAGGGCCGGTCGGGAAAGTATTCCCTTCGGAAGCATGGCATTTGAGGGCTCGGTTTCGCGGGGCTGGCGGGAACAGTGCGGCGTGCCGGGCCAGCAGATTTTCCAGCACGTGCCCCAGTGGCGGACTGCTTCCGTGAGTTGAAAAGGAGCTGCCGGTATTTGATGAGGCAGCACGCTGCGGTTATGTGAACCGGGACATCTGATTGAGGGTATTGGGCGCCCCGGCATCGATTCTGCTCCGCTCACGCCTGAGAGCTTGCATAAATCCATATCGACTCGGGTCAAACCGGACGCAAGCGTCATTCTTCGTGAACCGCTTGACGAGGCCGCTGCATTTTCCATCTGACGGTCTTTTATGCGAAGATGATTGTCGCCTGGGGCCCACTGATGCCTCTTTGGGAGCCGCAAGCAAAGTGCGGTGAGCTGCGCGTCCCAGTGTTCGAAACCGGACAAATTTCCGTCATTGAATGTTCACTTGTTGCAAAAGGGACTTAGGGTCGTATGCAGGAAAAGGCCTCGCCAGATGCGCCGCCGGGCGATCGGTGCTCATCGCCTCTGGATCCGTCAGCACCTGCAAGAGCCGGAGACGAGAATGCAACGCACGTGACGGGTCGCGGCCGTACCGGGATCGCATGCCTGTGGAGGGTGTCTGCCTATCTGGTGGTGGCGGCGCTGTGCGCGCTGGTGGCTTACCTGTTCTGGGTTATCACCATGATGGGCGGTGGCTGGTATCTCCTCATCGGTGCTTTCGTCTTGTGCGCACCCCTTCCTACGCTGCACCTGATCACGCGGATTCAGAACAAGCGGCATTGACGTGCTTGCGGCACAGAATTCCGCCGCAATCATCACCGCCGCCTCGTCTCGCTCTCCGCGTTTCTCTCAACCAGGCCGCAAGCGGAGCAGGGCCGTCTGCCGATCCTGTCAGCATACGGTCGGCCAGCGAGGAGCTGTAGTAGATAGGCGGGGTATTTAGCCGGGTAATTTCCTTAGGGGCCGGTCTTTCCGAATGGAGAGGCCGGTCCTTTTTTTTGGCCCTTCCTCTCCGGGCCTGGACGGATCATCTCTCAGGGGAGAACGAGACCCGGGTGCCGAGTGCAAGATGCCCGGCCCATGTGCCATGGGCGACTAAGCCTGCAGGCAGGGGACCAACTGCGTGTCGAGGTGACACTTGCGTCACCTTGCAGTCACCTCGCCCGTGCGAAAATCGCGTGAATCGACGATGTTCAGGTCCAGCCGCGGGGAAGGCGGCCGGGTAAGGCGACGGCTCATCCGGCTCATTAGAACCTCACCGAAGCTCGCCAGGGTTTCGCAGTCGTGAGCCACCCGACGTTCGTGCACCAGCGATGGCTGCGCTTGACGATAGCCAGAATGAGCCACGCCTTTCTCTCGCGCCCAACAGGCAAGACTGCCCGCGCCGCATCTCATACCCGACGGATACCGGACCGCCCAAACAGGCCGGCCGGCTGCGTTCCGTACGCAAACGAGGGGGAATCACGCGATCGGGCACCGGAGTTCACGCCGGCCGCCGCGACTGCATACGACGGCGACAACAGGGCCTCCTGGCACTACTCGGGTTGCTTCGCAGCTCCGAGCCGCCAAGAGGCCCTGCCTTCATTCACCTACCGGGAAAGGCCACCCGGGCGGGAAACCCCTTCCGCAGACACGTTCCATGATCGGTTGAGATACGGACTGTCAGCCGATGGTGACCCTCTTCTGCCAGTAGTCATTGGCAGGGACCACTTCGGTTCCGGATCCGGTGAGGGCGGTCTTTCCGCCCGCGTGGAAGCGGACGGAGCCGTCCGGGCGTACGGACCAGATGTCAGGGATGCCGTCCTTGTTGACATCGGGTGTGCCGAACAGGAACGGCACACTGCTGCTGAACCAGCCGGAGGCACCGTATTCGGTGTCGCTGCCGCCGGATGAGTCGGCGCCGGAGGCCAGTGAGTTGAGGTCGACGCCGCCGTCCGGTGAGCTGATGCCCTTACGGAGCATGAGGCGCCCGGTCGCGTCGGTTCGGTAGACGAGGTCAGCGATGCCGTCGCCGGAGACGTCCAGGGCAAGGACGAGGTCGCGGTCCTTCCACGCCGAAGCGGACAGGCGGATGACCTGGTCGACGGTGGCACCGTGGTAGCCGGTGAAGGCCCACAGCTCGTCATCAGTTCCCGCACTGTTCCTGACAGTGGCGAAAAAGTCGGTGCGGCCGTCGCCGGTGACATCACCTGCGGCCACGATCTGGGTAAAGGAGGCGGGGCTCGGTGCGCCTGAGGGCAGGAGGATCTCTCGGCGCTTGTCGATGTTGACAGCGCCATAGCCGTCTCCGGGGTAGACCCAGAGCCTGCCCTCGGTCCGGACGATGAGGTCCTGCAGACCGTCGCCGCCGTAGATATCGCCGTTGTGCGTGATCAGTGCGCCCTTGAAGTGGCCGCCTGGCGCGGCGATGTTCGGGGGCAGGTCGTCGCCGTTGGGATCCTTGTCCGGGTTGGCCCGGTAGGCGCCGGGCATCGAGTAGTCGAGGTCTCCGGTGCCCTTGGCCAGGTCGTCTTTGTTGGCCTGGGAGGGGTAGAGGGAAAGGTTGCCGGCCTCGGTGACCGCCATGAGGTCCGGTAGCTGGTCGCCGGTGAAGTCGCCGGGCTTGTCGGCCTGGTCGCGCGGGGTGACGTAGAAGAAGTACTTGGTCGGCTCAGAGACGTTGTCGGCGCTGTCGACGGTACGGACGTACAGCACGTTGGGTCCCGCAGTGGGAGGTTTGGCGTTGGTGATGGTTGCGCTGACGCTGGTGGCGGTGCCGGGGGTACGGCTGACACTGCCGGTGTAGCTGGCTGAGTTGAACCCGTACTCGTAGCGCTTCACGTCGGTGTTGAGCGCGCGCATGGTGAAGGAGCCGGCCGTTCCAAACTTCTTGGCGGACCAGATGGCGTCCTCAGAACCGCTGCCGAAGCCGTTCTCGCTGGCGTCCGCGTTGGGGAAGTCGGTGGAAGTGATCTTGGGCGGGTGGGGGGCGGTAGTGTCGAGCACGAACCGGCAGGGGGTCGTGGCCGGGTACCAGTTGGAGGTGGAGGCGGCGTCGTCGACGGCTCTCACTCGCCAGGAGTACGTGGCCCCGCTCTTGAGTCCGCTGGTGGGAAACGTCTTGGTCGTTTTCAGAGCTGCGCCGGTGTCAGGGCCTACGGAAACCTTCCCCGTCGCCTTCAGAAGGTCGCCGGTGGAATCCCACTTTTTTGTCTCCCACAGGTCGAAGTCGAGGTAGTCGAGGTTCTTGTCCTTGTCGGCGGCCTTGGCGGTGAACGTGAGATCGCCGGAACCCATCCGGACGTACGGCTTGGTGGTGGTGCACTTGCCGTCCGGGCCGAGGTCAAGGGAGTTGGACGTAATCGTGGGCTTGCGGTTGTAGACCAGCTCGAGGACGGGTGCGAAGTCCATGTCGGCCTGGAACTTCTTCCATGCGTACTGAGCATTTTCGTCACGGGCCCGCATGCCGAAGGTGATGCCTTCCTCGCCCCTGTCTGCTGCCTTCTGAGCTCCCTTCTTGACGTCGAACGTCTCGAAGGCATCGCGGCAGCCAGCCTTGTACCCGTGTGCGAAGCTCTTGGTGGCAAGCTTGTTGCCGTCGTGGAGTTTTGGTGCGTTCTTCCAGTTGGTGTGGGAGTTGACCTCACTGGTGAGGTGGACGCTCATGGAGCGGTCCTGACAGGACCAGGAGTAGGTCTCCAGCACCCTCAGCTTCGCTTTGGTGATCTTCGTGCCCTTGAGGTCCTTGTCGAAGGTGATGTTGAAGTAGGAGCGGGAGGTGCCCCAGGTGTCGGACTCGAAGCCGACGCGGGCCTCGTGGCTGCCGCCCTTGTTGAATCCTCTGCCGTTGTAGAAGGTGGCGTTGGGGAATCGGTTGTAGGCGGTGGTCCAGTTCTGGGTGTGCTTCTTGACCGACGGGTCAATGAACACCGGGTAGGTCGTGGCTGAGTCGGCGAGGAAGCCCTGGTCCGGCGTGAGCGTCCACTGGCCGGCGGACAGATCGGCTTCGACGATGTCGCCGCGCGAGTCGGGTGAGGGCCCATCCAGTGAGGCCAGGCTCAGCGTTGCGGCGGATCCGGTCTGCGTAGGCGCGGGCGTCGGCTCGGCAGGTGCGGACGGCAGCGCGGAGTCAGAAGCCGTCGGTTCAGGGCCGTCAGTGGCCGACGGCAATGCCTCGACGTCGGCGTCCTTCTGCTCGTCGGATTCAGTTTCCTCCTCCTCGGACGGGCTGGGTGTGTCCGAGGGGGACGTGTCGGCGGAGTCGGTGGGATTCGGGGACTCGGCCTGTGTGGGCTGCGCGGTGGCGCCGACGGTGCCGTCGGTGACGGCCGGCTGCCCGCTGTTGTCCCACATCAGAGGTGTCGGGGAGACGGCGACTTCTTCTCCGTAGGCATTCTCCGCACTCACGATCCCGGAGACAGGGTCGAGCCGGAAGGTCAGGTCCGCGGAGTGCAGGCCATAGGCGAGCTGCTGCACGTGAGGGTCGGAGGCGGCCTGACGGTTCTTCAGGACGATCACCTGCCCGAAGCCGTCGTCATCGGCGGTCAGTACAAGGTCAGCGCCCGGGAAGATCTCCGGGTACAGGGCGCGGTTGCCGTCGATGACCGGGGCCGGGATCGCGCCGGGCCAGGTGAGCTGGATGCTGTGGTCACCGCCGCCGACGTACAGCGTGATCAGTGGAGTTCCGGTGTCGGCTGCTGCGTTCAGCAGAGAGACTCGTCGCACGGATGAGCGGGAGGCATGCTGCTTGTCATCGCTGTGGGAGCTGTCCTTCGAACCGGCGGAGAATATCATCCGCGTGTTCGTGGCCTTCGGTTCCCAGCCGGCTTTGGTCTGATGCAGGCCAGGGTCGATCTTCTTCCATTCACCGCCGACCTTGGCCTGGAACGGAGAGGAGTGCAGCTGCTTCTCCATCAGCCCGTCGGGACGGGCCCAGGTGCTCGATCGTGCTGTTCGCGCCGCAGTCACCTCGACGCTCTTGCCCGTCTTGGCGGCCTGCGCCACCGCGGCGGACTCAGTAACCGTCTTGGACTGACGCCCGGCGCCGCCTGCGCCGTCCCCGTTGTCGCCGTCCAGCCGGAATCCGGCGTAGACGATGCCGCTGGTCGCCACTGCGGTCGCGAGCAACGCTGCGCCGACCCGACGGTCGGTCGGGCGAAGCCAGTTGCGCGTCATCAGACGAGGTTCCCTTCCCCAGAATGCCACCGGCCATGAACTTCCGCTTCCTGGTATGGGAGCGGATCCCCTGATGACAAGGGGCATGCCGACGCGAGCCGATGATGACTCATGGAGAGGCTGTCGTCACGGTGCGGAAAAAGGGTGGGGAACGCGCGAGCGAGTTCGAGGAGTAGGAGCTTTCCAACGCGGGCGGGTGCTTTTGCAGGTGAAGCGGGCCCTGGCTCACGTGAAGTAATCGCCTGTATCTGCGGCAATTATGACAAAGAGTCAAGCGACTCATGCGCTTAGCTGCTGACTGGAGTCACTGGTCATGAATGTGGCTAATGTCGGATTCATGGGAGCTTTACTTGATCGTGAATATTTGACTGGTGTTGTGCTGTTACGGTGTGTGATCATGCTCACGCCAAAAGAAATGATCTAGCGCTTCTTCACAGTAGGGCCACAGAATCTGACGGTCTGCCAAATTGTCACGCGTGGTCCGTCACCGGTCCCGCCTCGAATGGTCCGGGGGGATCTCGTCGTGTTCGGCCGTCTTCCGCACGCCCGTCGTCGCATGGCCCGCGCTGCCATACCGACCGTGGCTGGCGCATTGCTGGTGGCATTGCTGCCCACTCAGTCACTGGCGCTGCCGCCTGACCCTGATCCCTCGCACGACGAGGCCGGCAGGCAAGCGGTGGAACTTGAACAGCTGGAGAACGAGGAGCCCATTCCGGGCATGAAGTCCTCCCGTGATCTCGACACCCTCAAAGCCGATATCCCTGAGGACCTGCTCACCGCACCAACAGGTACAACAACCGCACCGTCCAACCTGACGGGCACGGTGAGCTTCGGCTCGGCCTCGGCCCCGGCGTCTTTGCGCACCATCACCTCCGCCGGGCAGACAGCCATGTCGCCCGTCGGGAATCTGCCCGTCAGCCTCGGCCAGGCTCCCGACCAGCCGGCCCCCACCGGCACCTGGCAGGTGACCATTCCCGACCGCACGTCCGCTGTCAGCCAAGGTGTTGACGGGGCAGTTTTGAAGGTGCAGGGACCGGCTACCGGGGCCGTCCCGGTCAACGTAAAGCTCGACTACTCCGACTTCGAGAGTCTTTACGGCGCCGACTGGGCTACCCGCTTGCACTTCGTGCAGTTTCCCGAGTGCTACCTGACCACGCCGGACGACGAGGCGTGTCAGGCATACGAGGAGCTGGAAACCACCAACGACACGGCGGCGAAGTCGATCACGGCCACCGTCGACCCGGCAGCGCAGGGCATCACCTCGACCGTGGGCAAGCCCTCACCGGCATCGCGTTCGGGAGCTGCCCCGGCGGCGTACCACGCTTCAACTTCGGCAACTCCTGTGGCTGCCAGCACTACTGCGGTTGTCGGCGCTGTCGACTCCGGTGCCGGCAGCGGCGGAACTTTCAAGGCGACGCCCTTGGCATCCGACGGAAAATGGGAAGCCGGAGGCTCCTCAGGAGCTTTCTCTTGGTCATACCCATTGACGATCCCCACAGCACCCGCCGGTCCGGCCCCGAAGATCTCCTTCAACTACAGTTCCCAGACCGTAGACGGCCGCACCGCGATCTCGTCACCGCAGGCGTCATGGATCGGTGAAGGCTGGAACTACGAGCCTGGTCACATCGAGCGCGGCTACCGTTCCTGCCAGGAGGACCGGAAGGCGTTCAAGGCAGGTACCCCCAACAATGCAGCCAAGAAAGACAAGACGTCCGACCAGTGCTGGGTGTCGTACAACGCGGTGATGTCGCTGAGCGGCAAAACCACCGAGCTGGTCCGCGACGCCGGCTCCGGCAGCGACCCGGACAAAGACACTGAGCTCTACCGCCCCCAGCAGGACGACGGCACCCGCGTCCAGCATCGCGTCGGCGGGACCAACAGCGACAACAACGGCGAGTACTGGGTCGTCACGACCACAGACGGTACGCAGTACTACTACGGCCTGAACAGCGTGGGCGGCGGCCACGCCAACACGAACTCGGTCTCCACCACACCGGTGTTCGGCAATCACCCGGGAGAGCCGTGCCACGCCGAAGCCTTCGCCGACTCCCGCTGCGGCGCCGGGAAACAGCAGGCCTGGCGCTGGGGCCTGGACAAGGTGGTCGACGTCCACGGCAACACGATGATCGTCAACTGGAACCAGGAGACGAACTACTACGCCGTTCGCAAGAAATTCAAGTCTCCCGAGAAGTATGACCGTTACGCCTACCCGGCCTCCATCGAGTACGGCATGAGACCCGACAGCCTCAACAAGCCGTCCGCAACGGTCGAGTTCGGTGTCAAGCAGCGCTGCCTGAAGTCGACCACCTCCTGCGACCCCGCCAACTTCGCCAAGACCGACGACCCGGGCGCATACCGCCCCTGGTGGGATACGCCCGGCAACCTCAACTGCAAGTCCACGTCCAAGATGTGCCCGGCGTTCCCATCCTTCTGGACCCAGCTGCGCCTGGACACGGTGACCACGAAGGCTGCCCGTGCAGGACAGACCGGCCTCGGCCCGGTCGACACCTACACGCTCCACCAGTCCTTTCCTGAGGACTGGTACGACACCGCACCTGGCCTGTGGCTCAACTCGATAACGCGTACCGGCTACGGCCCCGGAGACACCACAGGCACTCTCCAGTCCAAAGACGGCATCAGTTTCGGGCACTACACCGTGGGATCGGCCTCCCCACTGCACGCCCGGCTGAAGGACAGACAACTGCCGAATCTCGTCCTCACGGGCAAGAGCGACCAGCGGCCCGGATTCACCCGGCCCCGCATCGGCGTGGTCTCCACCGAACACGGCGGTGACATCGAGGTCGAGTACACCGGAGGCTGCGCGAGCGAGCCCACCGAAGACAAGGGCAAGGCCAACAGCACCTGCTACCCGGTGCGCTGGTCACCCGACGGCGACGAGAAGACCCCGGCCAAGACGTGGTTCAACAAATACGTCGTGGCTTCCGTCACCGAGAACGACAAGGTCACCTCGCACGGCAAACCCGTCATCACCACCTACCAGTACTCGGGCCCGTCCTGGGCCACAAGCGACGACGAGTTCACGCGTCCAGCCCTGCGCACCTTCAGCGACTGGCGAGGATACCGACAGGTCAAGTCACTCAAGGGCAGCAAGTCGGCTTCTGAGCAAGGCGACGTGAACTCCCAATCGATGTCTGTCACCCGCTACTTCCTAGGAAACGGCGGCGAGGTCAAGGACTCCAAGGGCGAGCGCATCCTGCTCCCCGACGACGCTCCCCAGTACGCCGGCATGACCGCAGAGACGATCACCTACCGAGACTCCGACGGCCAGGTCCTCCGGCGCACCCTGAACTTCCCGCGGTCCAAGCAGACCGCCTCCCGACCGCGTGAAAACGAGGACGGCACCGCAGGCGAACCACTGCTGGCCTTCCACACAGACGTCAAACAGACGGACGAGATCCAGTCCCTGGACGACAACGGCTGGCAAGCCCTGCGCACCCTCACACAAGTGGACGACACCTACGGCCTGCCGATCCAGGTGGAGACGGCAGTCGTCAAACCCAACGGCTCCAACGAGACGCTTTCCAACCAGACCTGCACCAAGACGTCGTACGTGCACAACACCTCAGCCTGGCTGATCGGACTGCCCAAGGAAGAGCGGACAACCGCCACCTCCTGCGCCGGCTACGCCGACGCCGACCCGGCCACCCAGCTCAAGGCGGCGATGCAGACCAGCTACGACAAGCTGGCCTTCGGCGCAACTCCGACAAAGGGCTCAGCCACTTCGGTCGCCGAGATCGACGCCACCGGCACGTCCTACTCCAGCGTCACCACCACCACGTTCGACGACCTCGGCCGTGTCCGCACCATCACCCACCCCGGCGTCGGCCCCACCGAGACGCAGTACACGCCCGAGGCAGGCGGCCCAGTCACCTCGACCAAGACGATCAACGCCGCAGGCCAGGCCACCACAACCACGTTCGATCCCGGACGCAGCCTGCCGCTGACCGTGACCGACCCCAACGGCCGAATATCCCGGAGCGAGTACGACTCTCTGGGCCGTCTGGTGAAGGGCTGGTCCCCGTCCCGCTCCTCGGGCGGCAAGTCCCCGAACGTCACCATTGACTATCAACCAGCCATTGCCACATCCAGTGAGAACCGACCAGCGTCCGCAACGGTCAGCACACTCAAGGACGACGGCTCCTACGCCCGCGACGTCACCCTGTACGACGGTCTGATGCGCGAGATCCAAAAGCAGTCCGAGGCCCACGGTCCAGGCCGGATCATCGTAGACACCGACTATGACGATCACGGTCTGCCGCGCGAGCGGACCGGTGCCTACCTGGCGAAGGGTGAGCCCGGGACAGAACTCTTCGCTCCCCGGTCGAAGTCACTGATCCCTAGTTCGGTCAGGCACCGCTACGACGGCCTGGAACGCGAGATCCGCTCGTCTGTCTACCACGACGGCGACTACCAGTACGCGACGTACACCTCATACAGCTGGACCAGCACGTACGTCGACCCGGCAGGCTCGACGCTCCCCAAGACGCGCACCAACTACGACGCCCTCGGCCGGGTCACGTCGGTCAAGCACTACTCCCAGAACGCCGAAGACTCAAGCGCGGGGAGCACGACCACATACGAGTACGACACCCGCGGCAACCAGAACAAGGTCACCGACCCCGCCGGCAATGTCTGGTCGTACGTGTACGACGCTCGCGGACGCATCAAATCCACAAGTGACCCTGACACCGGCACCACCGACACCTGGTACGACTCCGCGGACCAGCCAAACCGAGTCAAAAACGCGCTCGGAAAGGAAACCTTCACCCATTACGACGCCCTCGGGCGTATCACCGACGTACGGCTGGGCTCCGCAACCGCCACCCCCATCAAGGAATACACCTACGACGACGCGCCCGGCGGAATCGGCCAGCCCTCAAGCTCCAAGCGGCACACCGACGACGGCGACTATGTCGACAAGATCACCGGCTATGACGCCGAGTACAACGTCACCGGCACTCAGACGGACATCCCGCCCAACCCGATGACGACGGGGCTCGCCGGCACATACGCCTACTCCTACACCTACACGCCGACAGGCAAGCCGCAGTCGGTCACCCTGCCAGCCGTCGGCGGACTCGCACAGGAAAAGGTCGTCACCCGCTACAACACCGACGGACTGGCGGAGTCGACGTCAGGACTGACCTGGTACACAGCCGATGCCACCTACTCGCCCTACGGCGAGACATTGCGAACCGTGTCCGGCAACCAGCCCTACCGCCTCTGGACGACGAACTTCGTCGACCCCCACACGGGCCGTCTCCAGCGCACCGTCGCCGACCGCGAGACCGACAGCCCGCACCGCATCACCGACAGCTACTACTCCTACGACGTCTCCGGCACGATCACCTCCAACGCCCGACAACTCAGCGAGGCGACGGGCAACACCTGGGACACCCAGTGCTTCACCTACGACGCCATCGGCGAGCTGACGCACGCCTGGACATCGAACATCGCACCGGATGGTAAGGGAACCGGCTGCAAAGCCTCGAACGGCACGATCTGGGGACCCCGCACCGACTACGCCACAGCGTCCGGCCCAGTAACTGACGCCCCGGACGAAGCCACAGATACATCCACCCCAGACCCGGCGCTGAGCTCCTCGCTCTCAGCCGCAGCCCCGGACACGACGACGGTATCCACTGGTACGACGGCCTACCGCCAGTCGTACATGTTCGACTGGCTCGGCAACCGGGCGAAGATGACCGAGCACAACACGGCTGACGCGACGAAGGACGTCACATACACCTACGGATACGGCAAGACGGTTGCCGCAACCGGCACCACGCCGGCATACAAGGCCCAGCCGCATACAGCAACAGCCATCAGCTCCAGCCCGTCCGGCAAAGGCAGCGTCTACACCTACGACGCCACCGGCAACACCACTGTCCGGGATCTCTCCGCCACCACACAGAACCTGATCTGGACAGCGGAAAGCAAGCTCGACTCCCTCACCGACGACGGCAAGAAGACAACCTACGTCTACGACGCCGAAGGCAACCGCCTACTGGAGAACTCACCCACGGGCACGACCCTGTACCTGGGCGAAACCGAGCTGACAACCGACACCACCGGCACAATCACCCGAGCCTCCCGCTCCTACGCCCAAGCCGGCGCACCCACGGTGGTCCGAACCACCACCAACGCAGCGGCGACGGGCCACAAACTCAGCGTCCTTCTCGCCGACCAGCTCGGTACAACCAACACAACGGTCGAACTGTCAAACGGCCAAACGGTCACCCGGCGCGCCTTCAAGCCGTACGGCGAACTCCGCGGTCCGAAACCGTCGAGCTGGCCCATCAAGCGCGGCTACCTGGGTGTCGGCATCGAGGACACGGCCACCGGACTGACCCACCTAGGCGCCCGCGAATACGACCAGACCTCGGGCCGCTTCCTCTCCGCCGACCCGGTTGTCGACATCACCGACCCGCTCCAGATGAACGGGTACGCGTACAGCAGCAACAGCCCCATCAGCAATAGCGACCCCAGCGGGCTCTGCGCAGACCTCGACTGTCCCACCCGTTCATCGCCTGACCATGAGAACAGGACGCCCACACACCCGGCCTCTTCCGGACCGCCGAGATATTCACAGAACTATCAAGCGGCACTGAATGCTGGCAACGTATACCCGGCCTCCTTCACCAATACGCACTTCGAAATCTACCCTGGCGTCTTTGTCGACAAAAGTTGGAAGAATGCCAGCCGATTTGGCGACCGGTTCAACCGGGAGGTCGACAACTGGTGCCGAGACTTTGGTGACACATGCCTTCTCGGGGATGACAGCGAGCATATTGGCCAGAACATTCTGACCCATCTTAAATTCCTCACCTGCATGCGAATGGGACATGACAGCGGGTGTAGGGGTCAGGTAACTCCTCTCGGTGCAGCTGCCATGATCGCCATGACAGGCATGGAGGGGCCGGGAGGGCTATCCGGCGCAAGGCCGGGAGGGGTTTCCGGTACAGGGAAGAAGGGTTCATCCTATTCAAGTTCGAAAATGGTCGCAGGATGCAATTGCTTCCTTGCTGGCACCGAAGTCTTGACGGCGGACGGGACAGTCAAAAATATCGAGGACGTCGAACTCGGTGACCGCGTCAAGGCAACTGACCCGGAGACCGGGAAGAAGAAGTCCCGTAAAGTGACCCGACTCATCCGAACGGAGGGAGACAAGTACTTCAATGAATTGTCCATTGCCACGCTGGACGGCATCGAGAAGCTCACGGCGACTCATGAGCACCCGTTCTGGTCCCCGTCCGAGCGTGACTGGATCAAAGCGGGCGCCCTCAAGGCGGGGATGACCCTGCTCACCGATGACGGAAGCGTCGTCATCGTCACACGAAACCACTCATTCACCAGGCATGCGCAGACGTACAATCTGACGGTTGAGGACGTTCACACGTACTATGTGTTGGCTGGCTCTACGCCCGTACTCGTTCATAATAGTAATTGCGTGAGCCCACATGAACTGGAGCGTACCGAATCGCTCGGCGGTTCCGCCTCTCGCCAGCGGGTTGACGAGATTGCTGAGAGCATGGCAAATAATGGCTGGATTGGAGATCCTATCGAGGTCTTCGAATACAATAATCGCCGCTACGTGATCAATGGGCACCATCGCGTTGCCGCCGCCAAGAAGGCGGGGATAAATGTGCAATATCGCTCAATCTCCCTAGACGAGGTCAAGGCGTATGGGTACAGAGATGCAGATCAAGTGATCTGGTCCGCGATAGAGGTTGGCCGAGACTTTCCTGGAGATTCCAGAAGGGGGCGGAGGGGATAGACGATGGAACGCGAAAAATCCATTGACTACGTGACTGCTTTTCTGGAGAATCTCGCTCGTATCAAATGCGCCCTGATTCGCGAGTATCCAGAATTCTCTAGCCTAGAGGCGGTGCTGAGGGCTGTTCGCGCAGGCACCATCGGGCGAAGTGCTGAGACTCTTGATGGGTTTACCTATTCGGTCCATGGGCGGGGGTGCCTCATGACTGGCCCATCAGGGGAAGAGGTCGACATTGACCTTCTGGCAAGCGGATTCGAGGCGTTCGATGTATGGCGCCTACATAGATTCGCGAGAAGCGTCGGAGGTGAAGTTCTTCCTGAACGAATTGATCTCTTGACGCAATGCCGAGAACTGGTCCGGATTGGCTATCTGCGCGAACCTCAAGATGAATGGTTCTGTCTCGCGGAATAATGAATGGCGAATATGAGAGGGCGGTATGAGAGTGCATAAGAGTTTTGTCGTCACCTGAAGGTGTGGCGGTGCGGTATCCCGGCCGGTCGGCGGACGTGGGCATGTTGGGCTGGGCACCGTGAGTGAGCGCAAGCCCTACAAGACCGACGTGAGCGACGAGCAGTGGGCGCTGGTCGAGCCGGTGATCGCTGCGTGGAAGGCCGCGCATCCCTCGGTCAGCGGTCATCAGGGTCGGTACGAGATGCGGGAGATCGTCAACGCGCTGCTCTACCAGGGCCGGACCGGGTGCCAGTGGGAGCTGCTCCCGCACGACTTTCCGCCACCCGGCGCGGTGAAGTACTACTTCTACACCTGGCGGGACGACGGCATCGACCAGACGATTCACGACCTGCTGCGCTGGCAGGTGAGGGAAATGGCGCGCCGGAAGGCGGACCCGAGCCTGGTGGTGCTCGACACCCAGAGCGTGCACGCGGCGGCCGGAGTGCCCGCCGAGTCGACGGGGCGCGATGCGGCAAAAAAAGTACCGGGCCGCAAGCGCGGCCTGGCCGTTGACGTTCTGGGGTTGGTGATCGCGGTGGTCGTGGCGGCCGCGTCGGTGCACGAGAACGCCGTCGGGATCGCGCTGCTGGACAAGGTCGCCGCCGACACCGACGCCGTGGAGAAGGCCCTGGTCGACCAGGGCTTCAAGAACGCCGTCGTCGCGCACGGGGAGAAGGTGGGCATCGAGGTGGAGGTCGTGGAGCGCAATCCCGCGCAGACCGGCTTCGTTCCCCAGGCCAAGCGGTGGGTCGTGGAACGCGCCTATGGGATCTTGATGTTGCACCGCAGGCTGGTGCGCGACTATGAGCATCTGCACCGCAGTTCGGAGTCGCGGGTGTACTGGGCGATGACCGCGGTGATACTGCGCCGGCTGACCGGGGCGACCGTGCCCGCCTGGCGCACCGCATGACCGGCGGGGAGCTGACGCTGGGCGCGGTGCTGGCACGGCTGGAGGAGCGGGAACGCGAGATCACCGCGCAGGCCGAGACCGCGCGGGAACAGATCACGTGGCTGACCACACAGCTCGACGAACTCGTCCGGGCTGCCGAAGAAGTCCGGATCACCCGCAAGACACTGCTGGAGCTGCCCGACCCCGGGTCGCCCGCGCCGCCGGCCCCGAAACTGCCGGACCATCCGGCCTACCAGCAGATCATGACGGTGTTCACCGCGGCCGACCATCCGCTGCGGGCCCGGCAGGTGTGCGAGGCGATGGACCTGCCGGTCGCGCCCAACAACATCAACAACGTCCGCCTCAAACTCAAGCGGCTGGCCGACCGCGGGATCCTGGCCGAGACCGAGCCAGGCTTGTTCACCCAGCCTCGGCCGTAGCTCACTGACGTCGCTACGACCTGCCCGCTTGTCCCGCACGAAACGAAGAATCGGGCATCAGGTCTCATACCGCCCTCTCACGTCGCACCACCGGGACGGATGGCACTGATGCAACCGCCTGACCAGCCCACTCGGACCGGATTTCCTGAACCACTCATCCGCCAACCCCCTCCGCGTAAGGCCCCAACTCCCTGGTCCAGTCGCCCGACCCGTTGGCGTGCCAGGCGGCAGTCACGCCTTCCTCGAAGTCCTTGAGCAGCCCGACGGGAAGGGTCACTGCTTCGCCGTACTCCTTCAGGGAAGCGTTGTAGTTCCGGAGGACCACGAAGCGTTCGTGTTCGGCATCGGAGATCGTGGAGACGTGGATCTCGACGTCTTCGGTCAGGTGGACGCGGGAGTGGTGCTCGATCCGCCCCTTCCGCTCCCTCTGCCAGACCGCGTCCTGGACTACCTCCAGGAAGCCGTCGAGCTCTGTGAGAGGGATGCTCAGCCCTTCGCCGTACTCAGCGACGGCCGGGCTGTACATCCGGCAGTCCACGAGGCGTTCGTAGTCGTCATCGTGGATCGTGGAGATGTGGATCTCGTCGCCGGTGTCCACGTTGAGGATGCGGGCGTGGACGTCCCGGTCCTCATCGTCTTCCCAGTCCTCCTCGTAGTCGTCTTTAGGCATCACTGCCCCCTGAGGCAGCAGGTTCCAGCTTGCTCGGCCAGCCGGTGATGACGTCGGTGTCTCGGAGGCGGTAGAGGTCCGCCATCAGCCGGGCCGGTGCGCGGCCGGTCCGCGGAGACCATCCGAAGAAGGCGGCGGCCTCGGCGACGGCCTGTTCGGCACCGAGTTCACGCGGGCGGTCCTCGACGAATCCGAGCAGCGCTCGCCGCCGCTCGGCCGGGGCGACCTGCTCGACCGGGCGCCGGGTCAGGCCCGGCAGCGGCCACCGGGCCTGTGCGCAGGGCTGGCCGGGGAGGCCGAGGAAGTCGTCCGTCTCGATGATCCGGCCTTCGTCCGTCAGCAGTTCCTCCGCCGCGTCGACGAGGCGTTTCTTCGCGGCGGTGAGTTTGGGCTGGTACAGCACCTCGCCCAGGTGGAGGTGGAGGACGTCCCGGTGGATCGGCCCCTCCCCCTCGACGATGCGGTACACGGCGTCCACCAGCGCGGCGGACGGGGTCTTTCCGCGCCAGGTGACGGCCGCGGGGTCGACGTCGGTGAAGTCGGCGGGCTGGTAGGGCACCGCCCAGTCGCCGTGATCGGGACCGGAAGCGGGGTTCGGCATGGCGGGTCCTGGTTCTCTCGCGCAGTGGTTCTGGCTCTGGTTCTGTCCGGCTGGTGTCGGGCCGGGTCGGGCATCCGGGTGACGTGTCGGACTGCTCACGTGGTCGCGAGTGTGTGGGTTTCGGGTTCGGGGGAGACGGGGTCGGGCTGTTCCTCCGCAGTGGAGGGGCGTTCCGCGTCGGCGGCGGACAGGTAGGCGTCGAGTCCGGCCGCGGCCAGGGGTGGGAGTCCGGTTCGGTCGGGGCCGCCGTGCAGGCGCAGCAGGACGTGGTCCTCACTGACGAGACAGTCCGTGTAGGGCAGGGTGCGGGACAGCAACCGGGCGAAGTCGTCGCAGACTGCCCGCACGTCGACGCGGTCGAGGCCGATCCACACGTGCAGCGTGCCGTCCTGGACGGTCAGTTCGACGTCGGTCCGGGTGCCTGTCGCCTCGGCCGCCTCTCCGCACCACGTCAGCGTCTCGTGCAGCGCGCCGAGGTGTGCCGGGAGCGGCACGAATGCCTCTTGGCGCATGTCGTCGCGGACCGTGACGCCGGTGCGCGGCGCTTGGTCACGCCACCAGTCCTGTACGACGTCCCGTACGGACTCGACCCGGGGGCTGGCACTGGCCGCGCGCCGGACGGCTTCGACGGCGAGGCGCCGCACCGTGCCGGCGGTGTCGGTGCCGGGGTCCGCCGCCATGCGGCGCAGTGGGGAGCGTTGCCCGTACCGGGTGATGTCGAGGATCCTGCGGTACAGGCTCGTCAGCGTTTCGGGTGCCTCCCCGATATCCGGGCCGAGCAGAGTTGTGACACGGTCAGCCCAGGCCAGAAACGCCTCGGTGTCACCGGTCGTGAGGAGGTCGGTACCGAGGTCGCCGCGGGCCAGGATGCGAGTGCGCTGCCGTTCCGTCAGCTGCCCGAGCCCGTCGAGCTGAGCGCGGAACAAGTAGGCGAGCAGGTCGCGCTGCGGTCCGTCGAGCGTGGTGAAGAGATCGTCTGTGGACGCGGCGGCGAGGACATCGAGGATGTCCTGTGCGGTCGCCTTGCCTGCCGACGTCTTGCCCGCAGGGCCGTCGGCGTGTCCCGTCCACTGGTGCGTGCGCCCCCGTACGTCCCGCAGCACGGCGGTGGCCGTGTAGTGCGTTAGATGCTTTCCGTCGTTCGTGGCCTGGTGCTCGAAGGCGTACGTCATGCCGTATGTGATCGCCATGGTGTTCAGGACGGTCGTCGGGTCGGGTCGGTGATCAAGGCCCGTGAGCCACTCGTCCAGTACGGCAGGTCGACGCCGCAGGAGTTCTGGTCCTCGGGCGCGCCAGGCCGTGGCGACCACCGCCTGAGCCGCGTCGGAGACGGCCACGAGTCCTTTTCCGCTCTCGCCGCGACCGGTGAGCAGCCCCTCCCCGAGAGCGAGAGCAGCGGCGAGCCGGGCGGTGTCCTCGTCGGAGGCGGTGAGGATGCGGGCTTCGTCGTCGTCGGGGGCGAGGCCGCGGGCCAGGGTGCGACGGGTCCGGACGCAGGCCGCTAGATGGTCGACGACGAAGGAACCCTGGTGCGCCAGGAGCTGGTTGTCGTGCTGGCGGGCAGCGTGTGCGGCTGGCTGGTTCTCGTAGATCCAGGAGGCGTGGGTGAGGGCCTGCGCGAGAAGAGCGTCCGCCCGGTGACCGAGCTCGAACATCGCCGCCAAGTCGGCGACGGCGTCCCGGTGTCCGGCTTCCGGCCGCGTGTACGGCAGCGGTGCCGCCTGCTGCCGACCGGGCTCGGGCGCAGTCTGCCGCGCGCCGGCGGTCTGAGCGACCTGCGGGTACTTGGTCAGCAGCGCCTCGGCCGCAGCCGCACGTGCCGCCTTCTTCGACGGGCCGGTGCCGTGGGCGGTGCGGCCTGTGCCGGTACGGACGGTGGCGCGGTACTCCTTGCGGTGGCCGGGGCCATCCTCCGCGTAGTCGTAACTCAGCCCTTCCTTCCGGAAGGCCGCGTCCACCTGGGTGACGGAATCGAATCCCGTGCTTGCCACTGGACGGTCGAGATCGGGCCATACGGCGGCGACGAGCCGACGAGCAGTCTCATGGTCGCCGAAGAGACTGAGTACTCCGAGCACTTGCCGTGCGCACCCTTGGTACACGGACCGGGCGGGTTGCTGTGCTTCACCACTGCCCAGGCGGGCCAACCGGCGCTCCGCGACCCACTGGCCCAACGCGAGGTCCGCGGCGCGGCGGCGCCGGACATGCTCGGAGGACTGCTCTCCCACCTTCTGAGAGACGGCCCACCGCACGTAGGCGTCGAGAAGGATCATGTCGAGAGCTGTGGCGCCAAGCCGTTCCAGCAAGCCGAGCACTTGTGGCGTAACGGTCTCCGTCGGCACTTTCTCGTACAGGTGGCTGCGGTGTTCGGCGGCCAGACCCAGCCATGTCACCGCATCTGGCTCGGGAGCGAACCGCCCCACGGTGTCCCGTACGGCCGCGACCACCTCGGCGCCGCCCTCGGCCACCAGCTCCGCCAGCTCCCTCGGCAGTGGGGGCAGCGGCGGGTACATGACGTCGCAGGCCGTCGTCCGCCGTACGACGCGGCGGTACGGCTGGACGGGCTCGGGCGTCCTGGAGCCCGTCCCGGCGACTGCCCTGCCCGGAGCGCCGGTGAAGGCGGGCCTGTCCCGATGTGAGGGCTGGGGCCTGCGGTGTTCGGTACGCCAGGGCTCGTGCCGCGTGGACGTCGTCTTCCGCGCGTTCTTCCTCGGAGCGGCGGTACTACGCCTCAGGGCGTCGTCGATTTCGGCGGTGAGCCAGCCCGGCAGGCCCCGCGGAGGTTCGCCTCCATTGTAGAAGTCGCCGGCCAGCTCGATGCAGTACGTGTACCGCTCCCACTCGTAGCGGCGCGCGTGCTCTTGGCCGAGCCTGCGGAGCGCGGCACGCATCCGCGCGTACGGGACCTCTCGTCCGGCGAGTTGGTACGACGTCCGCTTGCGCGCGGCTTCGATGGCGAGCGCGATGCGGTGCACGGGCGTGGGCGCCGCGGTTTCCCGCAGCGAGACGACGCCGACCCAACGGTTCATGCCACTCCCCCCGGCCGGGCGGCACGGCCCGGCCCGCGGCGGACGGCGTCGACACACTCCCCGGCCTCACGGGCAGGCCCTCCCCGGCCTACTGCTCCCCATTTCGTCCCGCCGTGCGCCACAGACCTCGGCGATCACAGCGAAAACCCCAGGTCAGGATACGTACCAGACGTCTGGTTCGACAGGGGTTCGAGGGAGATAGTTCGTTCTGCATGCTTCCAGGGGCAGGGCTAGCAGGATGGGGCGGCGGACCGCACTGTCCGCGTGGGTCCGGTGCGGGACCCGTCGGCGGTACGAGGGCACAGGAAGATCGGAAAGGTGGGTCCGGCTGTGGTGATGGTGGCTGAGGGCTTCAGCGAAGACAACGGGCTGATCCCGAACGCGTGGCTCTCCGGCTCCGGCGACCGCTCGCGCAAGCGCAGGAACGGCACGAGGACTTCTTCCGGCAGAACCCGTCCCTGAACGCCCGGCACTGGCTGCTGGCTTCCTTCGAGGCGCTGGCCAAGTCCCACCGGACGGTGGAGGGCCTCTTCGACCCCGCGCACAACCTGCTCTTCGAGGTCCTGGCCTCGTACGAGGCCGCCACCGCGCTGTTGGCGTTCTGGCGTGAGCGGGGCGCCGACGGCGAGGTGGTGCACGACTTCACGGACCCGGATCTGGACTTCACGGACCCGGATCTGGACACCCGTTTCCTCGGCGACCTGTACCAGGACCAATTCTGTTGCTGTCCCGGTCCGACTTGGGCAGACCACCTGCTGAGCCGTTAGGCACACCATTCGATGCGAACGGGCTCCTGGGCTGTGGCGAGGGCACCATCGAAGTCAGCGAGGCGCTCGGCGAGGGTGCTGGTGGCGATGCGGGGCGGGAGTGCTACCGAGAACTTCAGGCCGCGGACGGCCCGCGGGTCGACGGTGGGCAGGGTGAGGGATTCAGAGAGTTCGGCGCGGGCGGCTTTCCAGTCTGCGAGGGAGAGGTCTTGGCGTAGCCGGATGTGGGTGTCAGTTGGGCGCTGCACCGGGTCGGCGAGGTTGCCGAGGGAAGAGGCAAGGGTGGCGTTGGCGCGGTAGCCAGCCCAGGTCCACCAGCGGGCGGCGTTTGCGTCGCGGACCAACAGGGTGCCCACCGGGTGTACTTCGTGGGGTGCGCGGTCCATGCGGAGTTCGGCGAGGGTCGCTGTGGCGCGGCGGGTGAGCTTGACGTCGGGGTCGGTGCCGAGCAGAACATCGCGCATGGCACGGGTCAGTGCGTACGAGAGACCGCGGGCCTCGCTGCCCTGCCATTTGGCGACGCCACCGTCCTCGACCGGTTCGACGAAGGCGCGGCGCCGTGCCCAGTCGATGAAGGTGACCTGCCAGCTGCGGCCGGCCAGGAGCAGCCGCCGTGGACCCTGGCGCTCCTCAGTGAGGACGGACGGGTCTGTGGTGCCGATCTCGGTACGCCCGGCGAGCACGGTGAATTCAGGTGGTGCGGTGGGAACACGAATCCGCGTACTACGCGCTCCGCCACACGATCATGAACGGGCGCAACCTCCGCTCGGGTGACCCGGCAGGCATCGAGCAGGAGATGTGGTCCCTGCTCAACCCTCTACCAAGTCCTGCGCACTGTGATGGTCGACGCCGCCGAATCGCTCCCCGGCACCGATCCGGACCGCTGCTGCTTCACCGTCGCCCTGCAGACCGCCCGTGACCAGGTCATCCGGGCCGCCGCCGTCATCGCCGATCCCGCTGACGCAGGTCGCCTCGGACTGATCGGACACCGGATCCTGACCCGACTCCTGCCGCCCCGGCGTCGGCGGGTCAGCACCCGCAAGGTCAAGTCACCGATGTCCCGCTACAGCACCCGCCACGAGGACGGCAGGCCCGACACCAGCCGCACCATCACCGGTCTCGACATCAACATCCACGAGCCTGCGCAATCCCGCCCCCAGCTCCCCGCCGTCTCCCGCGACGACCGGAACACCGCCCTCGCCGAGCGCCGCCGTCACCGGATCCTTGGCCTGCTCGAGGAGGACCCCAGCTGGCTATGGCGCCCCCGTGACATTGCCGCCCATTTCGGCGACATCACAGGTCGTCGGTCAGCATCTCCAGCTGACTCAGTGCCTCCAGCGCCTTCCCGACCAAGGTGTGCTCCCGCATGGCCAGACGGCGCAGCACTTCCAGAAGGACGACGGACTGGGACTCGTCGTGCACGCGTACCAACGATGCGACGGCCTGAACCTGGAGCGCACTCAACGCCTTGTCGATCTCTGCGGTCGTACTGGCCGGCTGCGGCATCCGCAGGTCAGGCAGCGGCGGGCGCGCCCCTCGGCACAGCTCGTCCGCCGACCACTGCACCGACTTCTCGACAGCCGCCGCAGCCCCCGCGACCCTTGTCAGCTCCGCTACCCGGGCTTCCTCCCCGGCTGTCTGCACGGCCGCTGCGACCGTTCGTGCTCCCCGGGCCGCCCCCAGTACGACTGCGGCCAGCCCGCAGACAACGGTGGTCAGCAGCCAGCTGGGAGCTACCGCGGACATCGACCAGATGGTGAAGGCGGCACCCAGCAGCGTTACAAGTAGCAGAAGCGGCAGCGCCACGGCACGGCGGACACAGTGCAGCGTGAATGCGTCGATCCTTGGAAGCCGCCGTCTGCGATGGCCAGTGGCGGCCGACCGTGTCGGGAACGCGCTGTCAGGCATGGGAATCCTTGTCAGGGGAGGGGCTGCTAAGCGTGCTGCGACGTCAGGTCTTTGCAGGTCTGGCGCGGCCTGCGTGATGCCGAACGGGGTCGTACTCCTCGGCCAGGAGCCCAAGCAGGTCGTCCATTCCGGTGCGGTCGCCGATTGTCGGGTACCGGCGGTTACCACGGAGCACCAGCCACGCCACGCGGCCGAGGATCTGGACGATCAGAACGGCTGCAGTGACGGTCATGTCCGTGGCACGGAGGCGGCAAAGACCAGACAGGCGAGCGCAAAAGGTGAAGTTCGCGCCTCGTAGGATGTTGATCGGGAGTGTCCACCCACGTCGTCCTGGCAGCCGAATCCCGTGGCCGCTGCTGCAGGTCTCCACTGCCGCAGCGAGTTCTTGGGTCGCCTCGGCCAGTCGGACCAGGTACACCCTGCTGGGCATGTAGCCGTCGGGAACCCCCGCTGAGACGAGCTGCTAGCTCCTCATTCGGCACCCTGACGCCGAGCTGCTGGATGTGACCGCGCAGACGTCTCACGAGGTCTTTCACATCAGCCGCGGTCTCCGCCAGCGGCGAGTCCTCATCCAGCACAAGTGCCACCGTCTCTGCCGTAGCTGCCACTTGATCACGCCGCCGGGCCGACTCCTCAGCGCCGCCAGACTTCCTGATGGGCGCTGCGCGCTGGCCGTCCTTTTGCCGTGAAGCCAGCGATAGGCGCATGACACAACTCCTGTTCAGATCGAGCCAAGTTGAGTGGGAACGGCCGTACCGGGACGACGACTGTCGTGCAAAGTGAGTGATCCGGCCGCTACGTTGAGCGAACCGTGAATCCCTGCCGAGGGGTATGCCTGCGCGGCCCCCGGGGCCGTCAAAGGCGTCAAAGATCATTTCGGAACCGAGGGGCAGCCCATGGCCCGTGCGCGAAACGTCGCCCTTGCCGCATTCCTGCGCGAAGCGGGCTGGTCCCAGCCGCAAGCAGCCGCAGCAGTCGCCCGGGTAGCCGCAGAGAACGGGGTGCGTGAGCTGGAGGCCATCTCTCGCTCGCACATCGCCATGTGGGTGCAGGGCACGCAGCCGAGCGGTCAGGCGCCCCATATCCTTCGCGAGACGCTGTCCCGCAGACTCGGCCGCCGCCTCACCTTGGCCGACCTTGGGCTGGACGGTGAAGCCACAGGCCAAACCGACAGTGGTTCCGACTGGAGCGTCGACCCTCTGACCGTGCTGGCCGAGTTGGGAAGCGACGACCTCGATATGCACCGACGCAAGATGTTGGCGACCACCGCGTACTCGGCCGCCGGCCTCGTCTTGCCCGCCGCCTCGTGGTGGGCAGTTGCTCCGGCCGCGGCGGCGAAGCGCCCAGCAGTCTCCCCTAGGCTGGTGACGCAGACCGATATCGATGATGTCCGTGACCTGACGACCTTCTACTCCGCACGCGACCAGCAGCGCGGTGGGGCCTCCGGCCG
Organism: Streptomyces sp. NPDC060027; assembly: GCF_042737005.1. Taxonomy (NCBI): domain Bacteria; kingdom Bacillati; phylum Actinomycetota; class Actinomycetes; order Kitasatosporales; family Streptomycetaceae; genus Streptomyces; species Streptomyces sp. NPDC060027. The sequence goes on along the minus strand of NZ_JBHWVI010000002.1, from coordinate 103,422 downwards.
CTCGGCGCTTGCTGGCCACCTTCGCGACGAAGCGGTGCCACTGCTCGGCAGCAGGTTCCGCACGGAGCAGCTCCGCCGCGACACATACTCGGCCGTGGCGGAGATGACCTACCTCGCCGGCTGGATGGCCTTCGACGCCTCCGAGCACCGAACCGCCCAGCGCTACCTCACCCTTGCCGCCCGCATCGCAGCCGAAGCGGGCGACGGGCCGCTCGGTGGCCACATCCTGCGCGCCCTCGCCCACCAAGCTGTGGACCTCGGACATCCTCGCCGAGCGCTTGCCCTGGCTGACGCATCCATGTCCCGCGACCGCTACGGCCAGGCCAGCCATCGCGAGAAGGCTCTGCTCGCAATCGTTCACGCCCGAGCCCTTGCGGCAGACGGCGACCGCACCGGCACACTCACGGCCATCAGCCGCGCAGAGCGGGATCTCTCCCGCGCCGACAACAACGGCGCCCCAAGCCGCGTGGGCTTCTTCCAGGAAGCCTCCCTGGCCCACGAGACCGCCTGCGCCCTGCGCGACATGGGTCAGCCGCTGGACGCGGAGATCCACTTCCGGCGCAGCGTCGCTACCCGCCGCCGCCAGCAATACGCCCGCACCCACAGCGTGACCCTTGGCTACCTCGGCGCCGTCCAGGTCCAGCAGGGACGCCTCGACGAGGCGTGCGCCACCTGGAACCAAGCCCTCGACGCGATGGCCGGCGTCCAGTCCGGCCGCGCCCGCGACGTCATCGTCCGCATGCAGAGCGACCTCTCGCCCGTCCGGCAACGCGGCGGTCGTCACGTTGCCGAACTGGACCGTCGCGCGCGAGGCATGCTGCGCGCCATAGGCTGACCACAGAAAAGATCCGCGGCGCCGACCGGAGGCCGCCGCACACGCTACGTCTAGGGAGAGGAACGAGCGCTGATGCCGACCTACGAGGTCAAGTCGATCGCAACGGTCGTCGGCGGCCACACCCTCGTGCAGGATGACTACCAAGGCGGGGTCGAATCGATCATCAGGCTCGACGACGCGTACCCCCTCGAAACGCTGCAAGGAATCGAGGAGTTCTCCCACCTGACCGTGACCTGGCGCTTCCATCTGGCCCGACCCGAAGATGTCCAGCTCCACGCACGCAGTCCAAGGGGAAACCAGAACTGGCCGGCGACCGGTACGTTTGTCCACCGCAACCACCGGCGCCCCAACCAACTGGCGGTCAGTTACCCGCGGTTGCTCAAGGTCGAAGGCAGGGACCTCATGGTCACCGATCTCGACGCCGTCGACGGGACGCCCGTGATCGACCTGGCACCGTACTTCGAACAGATGGGGCCTCGGGGCCCGATCCGTCAGCCCGCATGGCCTGGCGAGATGCTTGAACCGAACTACTGGGCGAAGGCAAGCGAACGGCCCTCGGAGCGTCCCTTGTAGTGGAAGTGACTGAGCTGCCCGACTCGTCAACCGCATGGCCGGAAACCAGTTAGAAGTCTGGCTCAACCCGCAGCCCTCGCGTACCGGAACTCACACCACGTCTCCTTGCCGCTGCTCTCCCACGCGTCTGAGATCGCATCGACAAGCCGGATCCCGCGACCGGATTCACCGTCGAGTCCGGCTTCCTTGAGTACAGCTGGGGCCGGATTGTGATCGGTGACCGAGACGCGCACCACGTCGAGGGCCACCGTGATCCGGAGCACGACTTCTCCCTCACCGTGAACCACGGCATTGGTGACCAGCTCCGAGACGGCCAGTACGACGACTCCTGCCACCGGCTCCGAAACACGGCACCGCCGCAGGAACGCCCCGACTGTCTGCCGCATCTCCCCAACTCTCGCGAGATCAGGGGGAAAGGCCGCCTGACAGCCATGGGATGCCGCCGGTACGCCTGGCCTCGCCGATGTGCTGTGCCGGTCTTCGTGACCGACCTCGCGCATGACACGCCTGCCACGTCGGCAAAGCTACGGATGCCCCCGCTGGGCGGGGTTTCCTCTTGGAGCCTGGTCATGGGGGCTATCGCATCGCGTGGCGACACTGTCGACCAGGGGAATCCAGAGGGGGAAAAATCTGTCAAGGGGGAAAGCTGGAGGGGGAATTAAGGCCATGATTGGATTCCGCCCACCAACAGAGGTCACACTCATGCCAGATCCGTTCGCCGACCTGCTCCTGCGGCTTCGGCAGGATGCGGGCCGGACGCAGGAGGAGCAGGCAGAGGCGATCAACGCTGTCTCCGGCCGGGACACCATGACCCGCCGAGAGATCAGCCGCTATGAGAACTTCGAGAACATCCCTACCAATCACACAATCGGCCACATCGCGGCGGCCTGCGGTGTCCCCTTCGAGGAACTACAGCGGGAGGCCAAGGCTGCCCGCGCTCGGAAGAGAAAGGGGCATACCAATGCGGGGGAGAACCAGGACGCCGTGAAGCGTCGCACGCTGCTGGGTGGCGCCGCTGCCGGCGTGAGCGCGGCTGCCGAGCCCTGGGGGCGCCTAGCCATTGCCCTCAGCAAGGGGTCCAAGATTGATTCGCCCTCCGCCGGCGCGCTCATCGACTGGGCTGCTGAACTGCACGTCCAGGAACTCAACCTCAGCGCCCGGCGGCTACAAAGCACGGTCGAGTCACATCTTGACGCGATCACCGCGGCTCTGCCCCGTGCTGGCGAACACGAGCGGGCTCTCACTATCGCCGCCGGAGAAACCGCCGCCCTGGCCGGTTGGGTGGCCTGGGATCTGGGTGAGCACGACAAAGCTGACGCCTACTACAAGGTCACGTCGCAGTGCGCGACGACCGCCGGGCACCCTCCGCTCCGAGCCCTGGCCCTGACCTACAGCAGCTACGGCGCCTCGACGCCGAAGGCGAAGTTGGAGTTCCTTTTCCAAGCGGCTAGCGATGTGCGAGGCCACGGCAACGCTACTGCTGCCGCCTGGGTCCTTGGCAGGTACGCGGAGGAGGCTGCGGCGGCCGGCGACGAGATGGGGGCGCTCCGGGCGTTGGAGCGAGCGCGCTTCGCCTACGACTTCGCGGATCACACCAGCGAGCAGGCGTGGGTCCGGTTCGTGACCCCGTACCGCATGGACTCGCTGGCCCTCTCTGTATACGGGCAGTTGGGGCGTCCCGAGCTCACCGCCACAGCAGACACCGCAGTCGATCGCCTCGGAGACGAACTCCCGGACGGAGGCGTTGTGGTCCTCGGTGATCTCGCTTCGGCCCTGCTGCGTGGAGGTGACGTCGACCAAGGGGTCTACGTGTCACGCCAGTTCGCCGCAGCGGCTCAGGCCAAGCCCAACACGATGGGCAAGGAGCGCGCCGCGACTATCGCAGCGTCCCTCCCCGACAGCGAGCAGGAACTTGGCCTTCACCTGCGGCAGTTCGCTTCCTGACCCCCGCGCGGCACACGGGCAAGCTCAGGATGCGAACGCCGTCGTATGACCTGTCGGCCGTCAGTCGCGTGCCGTCTCCTCGACAACCCAGGACAGGTACGCCTCCGACCCACCACTCACGGGCAGCGTGATCCACTGGGGAACGTCGTACGGGTGCTGCTCGTGCAGCCACGCCTCCAGTGCCGGGAGACGGTCCGTCGTAGTCATGTACGAGATCCGCCACTCCTGCGCCGTCTCGACCTTCCCCTTCCACCAATAGAAGGCGGTGATCGGCGCATCAACGTGAACGCCCGCTGCCAGCTTGCTCTCGACCGCGCCCCGGGCCAGCGCCTTCGCCTGATCCTCGTCGTCGCTGGTCGTCTGCGCAATCACAATATCGTTGGCCATACAACTACCTCTCCAGCTCGGATACCGCGACTCTACCCAGCCGTCAAGGGCACACGTCACGCTGCTGAAACAGCTCCGTCCCTTGCCCGTGCCGGGCTTTCCGCTCGACAGACCCGAACGTTCATGCGGGTCGCCAAGTGATCGAGGCGGCGACGTCCCTGTCTGAGGGTGATCGCGGGTGGTTGCGGCAACGACATGCGGAACTCCGCGAGTGGCGGGAGCACAGGCCCGCGGGCACGCCCGAATGCGTCGTGCATAGCGCGTGGGTCGGCAACGTCGACCGCACGGCGGCCCGGCCGCTGCTGATGGACTTCAAGCTGGTCTCTGTCGGGCCCTCGGAGTGGGATCTCGTCTCTACAGCGGTCAAGATGACGACGACCGGCGCGGTCACCGAGGCCGAGTACGCCGAGTTTTGTGAGACGTACGGACTCTGTTGCTCAATTCGTCTGGGCTCGGGGACCGCTGATGCGCGAGGGTGACTTGCCCGGTTCTTGACGTTCTGGTGGTGACGCTGCGGGCACGGGAGGTGCTGACGAACCAGATGCTCAGGAATATGGAGTTGCGGGCGGCGGCCCGGCTGACCGAGGAGCTTGGAGACCCGTTGCCGCGTTGCAGGCCGTTAGCCTGTCGGTATGTCAGAGCGTGTCATGCCCGGTCGCACGGACGTCCTGATCACCCTGGGTGCCGCGGACGCTCTGTGGGTCGACTTGACGGCCGACAGTGCTGTGCCGACGGCTTCTGGGGCATTCACCTGCTCTCCTGCCCATGCCCGGGCGGGCTACGTCCTGCTCGGCGGCCATGTGGTGGCGACGGTGAGGGCGAGCGGCGGTCAGTGGAGTGTTCCGGAGGCTCAGGTGCGCCGGGCGGCCGCGGAACTGAACGCGGTGGGAATGGACCGGCAGGACCTGGTCCGCATCGGTCCGTTTCGTGGGGCGCCGAGGCAGGAGTACAACGAGGAAACGCCGCTGCGTTGGCGTCGACGCATCACGTGGGAACTGCAGGAGCCGGGGGCCCCGCGCGGGCAGCACGACGTGAAGTCGGCCGGCCGTACCATCTGGCGGGGATCGACTGGCGACAGATACTCGTGGAGCAGACCCGCGACGGGACGCAGCGGACGTGGTGGCTGCCGCGCGCTGTGGTCAGGCTGCTGGATGCGGCCGAGCACAACGAAACGCAGTGGGTACAAGCCGCGCGGACCCGCCAGGCAGGCGCAGCCGTCACCGAGCCGCCCTCCTACCCCCGGCAGGCCCGAGACGCCGACGGTCGGCAGACGACGAGCCCCGAGGGCCCCACCGCCTCACTGCGCCCGTACAACAAAGAGCTGGAAGGCCAGCTGTACTCGGTGCTCAGCAGGAAGCCCGGTACCTCCCGCAGGGTGGCCGGGTGGGCGTGCGCCGTCTGCCGCACTGCACCCGCCACAGTCCTCGACCACTGCCACGAACACGGCTACGTCCGCGGCCCGTTAACCGAACTAACTCGTGAGTTCTTGCAGGTCAGACGGCCTCTCCGCTAGCTTCTCGGGATGCTTCAAGGTGATGTCCCCGAGCGGGACCTGGCAGCGTTCGTCCTGCCCGAGTTAGGCAGGCTGCACGAGACCGACAATCAGTGGGCGCCGTACCAGTTACTCGACCAGGATGGCGTTGTTGTCGACCCCGTCCGGGTCTTCTTCGCCGAGCTGCAGGCAGAGGGCAAACCTGCCTCCACTGTCCGTTCGTACGGCATGGACCTGCTGCGCTGGTGGCGGTTCCTATGGGCTCTCGACATCGAGTGGAACCGGGCAACGCGTATGGACGCACGGGACTTCACCCGGTGGATGCAGATCGCGAACAAGCCGCAGCGCCTGCACTGGCGACACCGGAAGGCGGGCTACTCCGAGGAGACGGCGCCGAAGCCGCGGATGACCCGAAAGAAGATCCCCGGTACCCCGAACGCCATCACGGGCAAGGTCTCACCCAGCCCGCAGTACGCCGCGAGGACGCGCGGGCACTGCGAAACCGTGCTCCGCACGTTCTATGACTTCCACCGGGATGAGGGCACTGGGCCGATCATCAACCCGTTTCCGCTCGACCGTTCGCGTCGCGGGGGCCGCGCGAACGCCCACCACAAGCCTGACAGGCCCTTTGGCCAAGAGAGGACAGGCCGCTACCGGCCGACCATCCCGAAACGTGCGCCTCGGCGCATCCCGGACGAGATGTTCAACGCGCTGTTCGCCGCCCTCCGACACAACCGAGATCGCGCTCTACTGGCCTTCTGGGTTTCCAACGGTGCCCGCGCCGAAGAACTGCTCACCAGTCGGCAGCGCGATGCCCTCCCCGGACAGCAGTTGGTCGGCGTAATCCGAAAGGGAACACGCGCCTACCAGCAGCTTCCCTGCTCAACCGACGCCTTCGTCTGGCTGCGCCTCTACCAAGAGGAAACACGGCGAAACGACATCCCGCAGGGCAAGAACCTGCCGTTGTGGTGGACGCTGAGGCGGCCCTGGCGACCGCTGAACTACGACGCGGCGCGCGCGATGTTCAACCGGGCCAACGATCTCCTCGGGGCAAACTGGACGCTCCACGATCTACGCCACACCGCGTCCTACCGGCTCGCCCGCGACCCCAACATGCCTCTGACCGACGTCCAATGGGTCCTCGGTCATGCACATCTGACGACCACACAGCTCTACCTTCCGGCCAGCCAGGACGAAGTGATCGAACGCGTCCGCGCTCATCATGCACGCCGGGCAGAGCAGCGTGACCGGCCGCCAGCGCCACCGGCCCCCGGCTACAACTCCGATTCGCTGAAGACTCTCTTCGGGAACTCATGGTGACGGGCACTGAGACCTTGCGCGCTCCGGCCGCCATCCGAGATGCACAGCCACTCGCCGGCGAGGCTCTGCGGGCCGCCAAGAAGCGTTTCCCGCCGCGGCTTTACGAGGACGCCTGGCCTGCCACCAGCCAGTCCTACGAGGAGGTCGTGGCTCGACTGAACCGGCCTCCGCTACGGGCCGCGAGCGAGTCCACCCACTTCTACCGGCGCCGGGGCGCAACGCTCATTCTCCGATGGCTCCTGGACCAGCCGGGCGCCACCTGGCAACAACGGTGGAATGCGACTCCGGCCGCAAGCTCGACCGGGGCGCAGTGGAACGAGCTCAACGCTAGCTGGGTCGGCTACGACGCGGCGAATGCGAACGGCATCCTGAACACGGGCCTGTTCGCCCTGGTCTGCGCCGATGTGCTCCGGCCGTCGCTCCACTGGCAGCTCACCCGGACCTCGACCAACCTGCGTGCCATCATCTGCCAGTACCGTGACCCTGAGGGATTTGCCCGCCTTCAGGAGTCGGTGGGGCCAGAAGCGTGGTCCTCTCACCTCGGCATTCTCGCCAAGAACGTGCTGGTCAAGCTGGTCATCGCCAAGGGCGGGGGTCTGGCCGACATCAATGTCGGAGACGCCATTGAGTACATGGAGGCGCATCGAGCTCAGCGGGCCACGTCGGGCGGTCAAAGCCTGTTCTACTCCTGGCTGAAGGACCTGGGTCACCTGCCACCCGACGCGCCCGTGTCACTGAGGCTCCTGCACCGAACGTCCGGCCAGGTCTCGGTCGAGCAGCTCGTCGACCGCTACCGGCCGCAGTCCAAGCCCATCCGGGACCTGCTGGTCGAGTACCTCAAGGAACGCCAGCCCACCATGGACTACACGTCCTTGGAGGACGCGTCACGGACGCTCGTGCGGAACTTCTGGTTGCAGATTGAGCGCATCCAGCCCGGCATCGACACACTCCGGCTGCCGCCTGAAGTCGTGAGTGCATGGAAGCAGGTCAGCCGGACGAAAGTCACGCGCCGCCGGCTGCCCGATGGCACGGTCCATGAGGCAGTAACGGAGCGTGCCAACTACGGCAGCCTCATGATCGGAGTTCGAGCCCTATACCTTGACCTGGCCCACTGGGCCGTCGAGGAACCAGAACGCTGGGGCCCGTGGGTTGCTCCCTGTCCGGTCAGCGCCGCCGATGCCAGTACCTCCAAGCACCAGAAGCGCCGCAAGGCGAAGATGGACCAGCGCACCCGTGAACGACTGCCCGCGCTGTCCACTGTTGTCCGCGCCGCCAGGGCGAACTGGACGGAGGCCCGGGAGGGGATGGAGGCTCTGCAGGCCGCCCCGCTCGGCGGTCAGTTCACGTTCAGGGGCAGAACATACACGCGCCAGAAGACGGACTCGTCGACTCCGTTCCGGGCCTACGACGAGTCCGGTCGGCGTGTCCATCTGGGGCTGGTCGAGGAGCGGGCGTTCTGGGCCTGGGCCACGATCGAGTTCTTGCAGCACACCGGCGTCCGGATCGAGGAGATGCTGGAGGCCAGCCATCACGCCCTGATCCAGTACAAGCTGCCCACCAGTGGTGAAGTCGTGCCTCTCCTGCAGGTCGCTCCCTCGAAAACCGACGAGGAACGGCTTCTCCTGGTCAGCCCAGAACTGGCCGACGTGCTCAGCACGATCATTGCCCGGGTCCGTGACCCTCGAACAGGTGCGATCCCGATGCTGCCCAACTACGACGTTGCGGAGAAGATCTGGAATCCGCCGATGCCGCTGCTGTTCCAGTGGACATACGGAGGCCAGCGCACACCGGTGTCCCGCCAACTGATCCGCAACGGTCTCAACGAGGTCCTGGAACGAACCGGGCTCACCGACTCCGCGGGCCAGCCTCTCGACTTCGCTCCGCACGACTTCCGAAGGATCTTCATCACTGACGCGATCCGCAGCGGCCTGCCGCCTCACATCGCGCAGGTCCTCGCAGGTCACTCCGATATCAACACCACGATGGGCTACAACGCCATCTACCCGGCAGACGCCATCGAAGCCCACCGCGCGTTCATCGCCCGTCGTCGATCGCTTCGTCCCAGCGAGGAATACCGGACCCCGACGAACGAGGAGTGGGACGCCTTCCTCGCCCACTTCGAGAAGCGCAAGCTCTCTTTGGGAACCTGCGCTCGGGCCTTCGGAACAGCATGCATCCACGAGCACGTTTGCGTCCGGTGCTCGCTCCTCCGGCCCGAGCAGTCCCAACGGGACCGCCTGATCGAGATCCGCGACAACCTACTCGATCGGATCGCCGAAGCTCAGCGTGAAGGCTGGCTCGGCGAAGTCGAAGGCCTTGAGATCAGCCTCGCCGGCGCCGAGGACAAACTGGCTCAGCTCGACACCGCTCTCAAACCCACGGTCATTCACCTGGGCCTGCCCACCTTCGCCAACATCGCCGGACGGACCTCCACACCGGCCGCGGACCAGCCTTGAATACTCGTAGCCGCCTCGAAGGAGGACCGCCTAGGCTCCAATCCATGCGCACTGTGTTCGTGTTCCCCGCAGGTGAGCGACCTGAGACCATCGCCTCACTTGATCGACACCTGAACCAGCAGCGCCATCCGTGGACTCTGGACGGCAGCCTCTACATCGACATCGACGACGAGCAGACCGGCTGCCTCTTCTCCGACTGGGACCCCGACGACGTGACGGTGCTCGAGGCGGCCGTCGAATACCACCCCACCTGGGCAGTGCAGATCGACATCTCCGGCCGGATCGACGCCACCGCAGAGGTTCACCAGATGATCGAGCTGCTACTCGAACGCGGAGGGGTGGCGATCGATGACTACTCCGCCCACCCCTGGACCCTGCAGGAAATCCAGTCCGGAACAGTCATCGACGGTCTGCGCTTCTTCGACTTCCGCGCCTACTACGAGCTCAATCGCAAGACCGGCCTCTCCTGACTCGACGAGCGCTCCAGTGTCGAACCGGTAGTTCGGAGAAGCCCCCCTCTGCCAGTCCTGCAACACACAGGAACGCCCCGACCACCTGTACAGCAACGACATCCGCGTGGCGAACCGCTACACACGCCTCTTCCACACCGCCACCGACGACTGGCTCCGCCACTGGCACCGCTGCCCCGGCTGCCGCGCACGCACCACCCTGCCCCTGCCGCACCTCGCCGCATGGACCGCCCACACAGCCTGCCGATCACTGCGCCCGACCCACCCCGCTTCCCGCGGGCGCAAGCCCTGCGGTGTCCTGCGCGTGTCCTGGACGGGCAGCCACCAGGCGCCCCGTTCCTGCCTGCTCACGGTCGCCGTCGACTTCTGCCCCTCCGGCGAGCACCGTGTCCTGGCGCGAGTCCCCTACCGCGAAGCCGCCGAGCGGTTTCGCACCTGGCTGGCCGAGACGGCCCCTGCCGTGGCCGCCGCGGCCGGTCCTGACCGCCTGGACGGCCTCCCTGCCCAGTTCCGGCCAGTCATCGTGGACACCAGCGGCGAGGGCCCAGCACTGTTCTGAGCGAGCATCGGGAGACCTGACGCCCCCACGTCACCTCGCAGCTGCCAGCCCCGACAGGGGCACCCCGCACGCCCCAGCGAAATGCGCAGCAGAGTCCGTACGGAACGGACGTCACCGAGTGGGAGGGATACGAGTTTCTCGCTGGGGCTCGCGAGTTACGCATGACGACCTACACAGACCAGCACGCGTCCATACGACCTGACTCGCAGGCAGAGGCTCAGTACCGTGTCGACTGCATGCGTGGCCGTGCAGAGCAGTGACCCTGGCACTGGAAAGGGATCATGTAGCCCTCGCGAACGCCGCGACACTCAGGCGTTGTAGCCCTTCCGTTTCACTCCGGGCCCCGATTCCCAGCGATCTGCGCCACCCGCAGGTCTGTCCGCAGTACAGCCAGCGACTTCCGCGCCGCCTCTTTCTCGGAGGCTGTCGGCTTCTCGTCCGGGCTGGCCGCCGGCGCCGTGCGCACCGGTTTCACGGTGCGCCCGAGCCAGGCGAAGGCGGAGCATGCCCTGCCGCTCTTCTCCGACGATAAGCCCCTGACGTTTTCCGGTTGGACTTCCCTCGGCCCGGCATTCGCCCACGGCAGACGAGAAATAGCCCCGAAGGACTGGAACCTTCTCTGGGACTATGTCAACGTACAACGTCCCCGAAAAACACCAGGTCAGTGATGGGATTCAGGATTCCGGGCCGACATGCAGGTCGGCCATGCCGGAGGCCGGTACCTCGTGCTGCTCGGCCTCATCGCAGAGGCCCGACCCAAGGAGTACCCCCTGTCGAATGCCGCTCTCCGATCCGTCCGATTCAACGCCCCCATCCGCTTGGCACTTGACGCCCTGAACGTATGGACCACATCGGAGCGAGAGGATTACGACGCTCATCCACGGTGCTGTTTCTTTGCGTCTGTGCGATCGGGTTGGTCGGCGAGGACTTGCTGCAACGTAGCTATCGCCGGGACCGAGTGGTCCTCGCGCGCATCGCGACACGTCTGGAGCCCCACCTTGGTACATAGCCCGAGCCGTCGGCGCTCCCGAGTGCATCGTTGCGCACGATTTGGACTGGCTAATTGACGGCGGGCTCCGGGTGCTCGTGACGGACGGCGCGACCCCGTTGTCCGATCGCACCGGCTGGTCCCTGAGTTTCGTCCGCTGGCGATCGTCCGTGAATTTCCCTGTGGGGCGCACAACATAGACCACGATCGCCGGTTGGCCAAACCGGCGATCATGAAGACCATTGAGGGTGTTCGCAGCGGCTGTGCTTGGCGGTGGAGTCGTTCGGACACTATGGCCCTTCATGTCGGCGCCCTGCAGCCCCTGTAACTGACAGCGCCTGCCCATCAGCTGTGGCGGAGTGGGTACAAGTCGCGCTGCCGCTTGGGTGGCCGACAAATCCGGAATGCCCGAGGAAGGCATCAATGGCTCGTCCACCTGCGCTCAAGCTTGCCGAAGTCCTAGCGGAAATCCGCATGAGCGCATCGGCCTTCTACCGCCTACGCGCTCGCGGTCAGGCTCCCCGAATGATCAAGCTACCGAATGGTGAACTGCGCTGCCGCCGCGCTGATCTGGATGCGTGGTGGGAGGCGTGTGAAAGGGATACGCCTGGATGGCTATGAGTTATAACGTCCGCTTCTGGGACATACGCGAGCGTTCTGATCGGCGCAAGCCTTTCCAGATCCGGTGGACGGTCAACGGGTGCGAGAAGTCCGCGTCCTTCATCACGTTCGCGCTTGCTGATAGCCGGCGCGCGAAGCTGATGACAGCGGCGCGCGAGGGTGAGCCTTTTGATGAGCACACCGGTCTGCCCGCATCTGAGTTGCGGGCCATCAAGCAGCGGACTACGTGGTACGACCTGGCGCACGAATACATCGAGCAAAGATGGGAGCGTACTCCAGGGAACACCCGCCGCACCCTGGCCGATGCCTTCGCTACCATCACGCCCGCCCTGGTGCACCCCGGCGCAACGTATTCCGATCCGCGGGTACTGAGGCGTGCCCTGTACTCCTGGGCATTCAACAAGAACGCCTGGCAGCGCGAACCCGACGAGGAGTGGCTCCACGCGCTGGACTGGATGAAGCGGAACTCTCTGCCTGTCAGCGCCCTTGCGGATGCGGATGTTCTGCGCAGGGCCCTCGATGCTATGTGCCGCAAGCTGGACGGCAAGGCGGCTGCGGCCAAGACAGCTCGACGCAAAAGGGCTGCGTTCAACGAAGCTCTCAACACTGCTGTGGAGAAGAGGTACTTCGCGGAGAACCCCCTCAACGGGATCCGGTGGAATGCGCCGGCGGTCAATGAGGAGGTGGATCCGGCTGCCGTTCCGAATCCGGCCCAGGTGCTTCGGCTACTCGAGGCTGTTGCCGGCCAGTCGGGGCGGGGGCGTCATCTTGAGGCGTTCTTCGGCTGCATGTACTTCGCGGCCATGCGGCCCGCTGAGGTCATCCATCTTCGGATCGAGCAATGCCACTTGCCGAAGACCGGATGGGGAATGCTCAACCTTTCGGGCGGGGTCGTCACGTCCGGCAAGGAGTGGACTGACGACGGTGAGGTGCACGAGGTGCACTCGCTCAAGCGCCGCGCGGCAAGCGCGACGCGGCCTGTGCCCATCCCACCGCAGTTCGTACGCATGCTGCGTGCCCACGTGGAATGCTTCGACGTGGCACCTGATGGCCGACTCTTCCGGAACGAGGCTGGCAACTACGTCGACGCTGCCGCATACGGCAAGACGTGGGCGCGGGCCCGGGAACACGCCCTGACTCGCCCGGAGCGCACCTCTGGCCTAGCTAAGCGACCTTACGATCTCCGGCACGCGGGGATCTCGTTCTGGCTCTACTCCGGAGTAGACCCGGCCGAATGCGCCCGCCGCGCCGGCCAAAGCATCGAGGTTCTCTTCCGTCACTACGCCAAGTTCCTCGACGGCGTTCGAGAACAGGCGAACCGCCTCATCGAGCAGTCGATGCAGGAGTGGGGGCGTGTCAGCCAAGGCGAAGCAACCGAGGGCTGAAGCGTGGGTTTGGTCCGTGACTGGTCCGGAAGTACTGGTCAGGAGCGGTACAGGTGTGGGAGGAACTGGGAGTTAGCACGCAAGCCGGGCTCGGCCGAGAGCAGGCTGAGGGAAAGGCGCCTGACGGGTGAAAGACCAGGTCAGGCGCCTTTTTTCGTGCGTCTAGAAGAAGCCCAGCTTCTTCGGCGAATACGACACAAGGAGATTCTTCGTCTGCTGGTAGTGCTCCAGCATCATCTTGTGGTTCTCGCGGCCGATTCCGGACTGCTTGTAGCCACCAAATGCGGCATGTGCCGGATATGCGTGGTAGCAGTTCGTCCAGACGCGGCCGGCCTGGATGGACCGGCCCGCCCGGTAGGCGGTGTTGATGTCCCGCGTCCACACACCCGCGCCGAGCCCGTACAGAGTGTCGTTCGCGATCTTGATGGCGTCGTCGAAGTCGTCGAACGACGTCACCGAGACGACCGGGCCGAAGATCTCCTCCTGGAAGATCCGCATGCGGTTGTCGCCCTCGAAGATCGTCGGCTGGACGTAGTAGCCGCCCTTCAACTCTCCGTCGTGCTCGATGCGTTCACCGCCGGTGAGGACCTTGGCGCCCTCCTGCCGGCCGATGTCCAGATAGGAGAGGATCTTCTCGAGCTGGTCGTTGGAGGCCTGGGCGCCGATCATCGTGTCGGTGTCGAGCGGGTTCCCGGGCTTGATGAGCTCGGTGCGGGCGACCGCCGCCTCCATGAACTCGCGGTAGTGGCCGCGCTGGACGAGGGCGCGCGAGGGACAGGTGCACACCTCACCCTGGTTGAGCGCGAACATCGTGAAGCCTTCGAGCGCCTTGTCGCGGAAGTCGTCGTTCTGCGCCCACACGTCGTCGAAGAAGATGTTCGGGGACTTCCCGCCCAGCTCCAGCGTGACCGGCTTGATGTTCTCCGAGGCGTACTGCATGATCAGCCGCCCCGTGGTGGTCTCACCCGTGAACGCGACCTTCGCCACCCGCGCACTGGACGCCAGGGGCTTGCCCGCCTCCACGCCGAAGCCGTTGACGATGTTCACCACACCCGGCGGGATCAGGTCCGCGATCAGGCTCATCCAGTAGTGGATGGACGCCGGTGTCTGCTCGGCCGGTTTGATGACCACGGCGTTGCCCGCCGCCAGCGCCGGAGCAAGCTTCCACACCGCCATCAGGATGGGGAAGTTCCACGGGATGATCTGCGCGACCACGCCGAGCGGCTCGTGGAAGTGGTACGCGACGGTGTCGTCGTCGACCTCGCCGAGCGAGCCCTCCTGGGCGCGGATCGCACCCGCGAAGTAGCGGAAGTGGTCGATCGCGAGCGGGATGTCGGCCGCCAGGGTCTCGCGCACCGGCTTGCCGTTCTCCCAGCTCTCGGCGACCGCCAGCTTCTCCAGGTTCGCCTCCATCCGGTCGGCGATCTTGAGCAGGATGTCGGCGCGCGCGGTCACGGAGGTGCGACCCCAGGCGGGGGCCGCCGCGTGCGCCGCGTCGAGCGCGCGTTCCACGTCCTCGGCTGTGCCTCGCGCGACCTCCGTGAATGGCTGCCCGTTCAACGGACTCGGGTTCTCGAAGTACTGCCCGCGAGCCGGCGGAACGTACTCCCCGCCGATGAAGTGGTCATACCTCGCCTGGTAGGAGACGATCGCGCCCTCGGAGCCGGGCGCCGCGTAACGGGTCATGCTGTCTGCCTCCCGGAGAAGCGCTGCCCGCCGTTGGGCAGCTCTCGCCGCGAGGCTAGGAACCCGGACGTTGCAACGACGTTGCGCGTCCCCGTAACCGCCCTCCCCGCCCCGCAGGTGGAACGTGCCTCCTCCGTCAGCGCGGCTCCGGTCGCCTACGGCCCTTCCGCGCGGAGCGCGCCCATCCGGCCGGTGCGGCCTGCTCGGACTCCAGCTCCGCCAGGCGCGCGTGTACGGCCGCTGCCGGGCGCACCGCGGACAGGGCCCGCCAGACGTCGAGATCGTCATCGCCCCACGGCGCACGGGCCCAGTCGGCCAGCAGATCGGGGTCCCGCCGGGCGATCAGCGCCGTCCGCAGCCCGTCGGCGAGCCTTCGCCGCAACCGCACCACCGCGGGCGCCGTCGACCCCGGCAGCAGCGGACCGGCGTACACCGCCGCGGCCGCCGTCACCGCGCCGGTACCGAGTCGTCGCTCCACCACCGTCACGTCGGTCTCGACCGGCCGGGTGAGCCGGTAGGGACGCGAGCCCAGCAGGCCAGGACCGAGGATTCTGCGCAGCCGCGCCAGCTCGGCGCGCAGCGTCACCGGCGTCACCGACTCGTCCTCGTACAGCGCGCACAGCAACTCGTCGCCCGTCAGGCCCTCCGGATGACGGGCCAGCAGGACCATGATCTCGCTGTGCCTGCGGCTGAGTCTGATCTTCCGTCCCTCCGCGACGAGTTGAGCCTCGTCGCGCCCCAGCGCGGTCAGTTCGAGGGCGCCGGCCATGGCCTGCGGCGGTGCGAGCAGGGCCAGATGGGCCTCGGCGGCCCGTGCCACCGCCTGCACGAAGGCGAGGCTGTGCGGATGCGCGAGCCCGTCCCCGCCCGTGATGTCGACCGCGCCGAGCACCCGCCCGGTGCGCGGATCGTGCACCGGGGCCGCCGCGCAGGTCCACGGCTGCACCCGCCGGATGAAGTGCTCGGCCGCGAACACCTGCACCGGACGGTCCACGGCGACCGCCGTGCCCGGCGCGTTCGTACCGACCGCCGTCTCCGACCACCGCGCGCCCGGCACGAAGTTCATCCGTCCGGCCTGCCGCCGCGTCCCCGGATGGCCCTCGACCCACAAGAGCCTGCCCTGCGCGTCGCACACCGCCAGAAGGTGCTCCCCGTCCGCCGCGAACGTCCCCATCAGCTCACGGAACAGCGGCATCACCCGGGCGAGCGGATGCTCCGCCCGGTAGGAACCGAGTTCCCCGTCCATGAGCTCCACGCTCGCGCTGCCGTCCGGGACGACGCCCGCCCGAGCCGAACGCCGCCACGAGTCCGCCACCACGGAGCGCACCGGCCGCGGCACCGTCCCGGCCTCGGTGAACGACTCGTACGCGCGGCGCAGCAGCCGAACCCGCTCGGCGGGGTCGGTCCCCGGTTCCAGGGCCACCCAAGGATCGGTCAACTCGGCCTCCCGGAAGGCGATGCGGCTGGGTCCCATCGTCACTCCCGGTGCGGGCCCCGACAACCCGTGTGACGCTCACCTTCCGGTCGGCGCGTCCGGTCGGGCCTCGCGGCGCGCCCGCCCGGGCTCACCGCGAGGCTTCCGGGGTCAGGCGAAGTTGACGAGCCTGATGTAGCGCGTCCAGTCCCAGTTCGGACCGGGATCGGTGTGATCCGTGCCCGGCACTTCGTAGTGGCCGAGGATGTGGGCGCGGTCCTTGGGAATCCCGTACTGGTCGCAGATCGTGGCGGTGAGCCTGGCCGACTCCTCGTAGAGGGCGTTGGTGAAGTAGGCGGGCTTGTCCACCCAGCCCTCGTGCTCGATGCCGATGCTTCTGGTGTTGTAGTCCCAGTTGCCCGCGTGCCAGGCGACGTTGCGCTCTCTCACGCACTGGGCGACATGGCCGTCGGCCGAGCGCACGACGTAGTGCGCGGACACCTGCTTCTGCGGATTCTGGAAGATGGCCAGAGTGTTGGCGTACGTCGCCTGGGTGACATGGATGATCACGTAGTCGAGCTGATAGCTGTCGGGGCGGTCGGACGCCGTGTAGTTGGAGCTGGTCGCCGGGATCCACTCGGCGTCCGGATAGTCGACGGCCGCGGTCTGCGCCGTCGCCCTGACATCGGGGAGTAACGCGTAGGGGAGGGCGGCGAGGGCAGCGCCCTTGAGCAGCCGCCGCCGGCTCGGGAACGACCGTGCTCGCTCCATGGAGTGCTGGCCTTTCGTCGGTGGGGGTGGGGTGGGGTGGGGCCGTGAGGATGGATGGTGGGGGACCGGACGCGGAGTCGGAGAGCCGGTCCGGGCTCCGCGCGGGTCGCGCGATCAGTACCGGAGTGCCGCGGCCGTCTCGCGCAGTCGGGCGTGCAGTCCGCGGTGGGTCTCACGCGCGGGCAGCCATTCCTTGCGCAGCTTGGCGACGCACGTGTAGTTCGTGTCGCAGACGTTGGCGAGGGGTGACTCGACCGTCTGCGTCGCGAACTGGTACGCGTCCAGCTCGCTGAACCCGTAGTCGCGCACCAGCCACCGCACGAGGTCGAGCTGGGATATCCGGAAGGCGTCCTCCAGAGGCCGTGCCGAGCCGGTCGAGATGATGTGGGTGTCGGACTCGATGCGCGGCCACGGGGTGGCGACCCCCTTGAGGAGCTCGACGATCACCACCGTGTTCATCGCGCACTCGACGGCGACTCCGCAGGTCTCGCCCTCACCCTGCCGGGCGTGCCCGTCACCGAGACTGAGCAGGGCCCCCTCGACGTTCACGCCGAGATAGCAGGTCACCCCGGCCCGCATCTCCGGCGTGTCCATGTTCCCGCCGTGCGCGTCGGGCACCAGGGCGGAACGCACCTCCAGGTTCGCGGGCGCCACACCGACGGTGCCGTGCATCGGATCCATCGGCAGCTCGATCCGGATGTCGCTGTCCCGCGCGCTGAACAGCGCGGTTCGCCGCTCCCGGTCGAGCCGCCAGATCCACACGGTCTCCGGCAGCGGCGGCTGAAGCGTCGCGGTGGTGTGCGTGGAGGTCAGGGCCCCGAAGAGGGGGACCGTCGTCGACGCCGCCCAGTCCCGGGCCGGCTCGATCGAGACGAAGTGGACCGCGACCGTGTCACCCGGCTCCGCCCCCTCCACATGGAAGGGGCCCGTCTGCGGATTGAGGAACGGGAACGCGCACACCTCGGACACCAAGTCCTTCTCGGAGCGCACCCGTCCGGCGAAGCAGTCCTCGGTGTAGAGATCCAGCACGGTGCCCGGCGCGATGCGTGCCACGGGCGGTGCGCCGCCGAACGTCCAGGCGAACTCGCCCGGCTCGGGCCGCACGGTCAGGATCCGGGGGTCGCTCATGGCTGCACAGCTCCGCTCTGCCGAGGGGCGGGGGTGGACATCTCGAGGTGGACACGGGCGGTCCCGGCTATCCGCCCGGGGTGGCGGAGCAGGATGATCAATATCACGACACCGGCCGGCATCCGGACCGCCACGACCGGCCCCGCGTACGACACGAGCCCGGTCGGCCCGGTCGGCCCGGTCGGCCCGGTCGGGAGGCCGAAGGTGCGCAGGCCCGCGGACCTCGGCGGGGCGATGGCGATGGCGATGGCGATGGCGATCGCACCAGGCAGGTACAGGACCCGAATCCGGCCCAGGAAGAAGGCCGTTCGCGTGGCGACGGTGGCTCGCGCTTCGGCATCGGCGATCGTCGAGCCGACCACCGTGCGAAACACGAGCATCCAGAACAGCGTGTCCGACATGTGCCCCCCGATCCGCCCGGAACGCGGCCATCGGTAGGACGGCTGCGCCTCGCGTGAATTACGGTACGGCGCCCGCCGGTTGGGCAGGAAGGGCGAGGTGTGGGTCGGTGGACAGCCCGCCGATTGTGGACAAGACGATCACCCGCAAGGGGGAACGGCTCGGCTTCCGCCGGTTACGACCGCCCGGCCACCGCCGCCGGGTCGTCGAGGACCCCTCGCACCACCGAGTGGGCCGCACCCAGCAGAGGTCCGTCGGATCCCAGCCGGGAGACGGAAACGGCGCAGGCGGGTCCCGCCGTGCGTCGCGCCAACTCGCCCTCCAGCGACGGAAGCAGCCACGGTGCGAGACCGGCGAGCGCCCCGCCCAGCACGACCGTCTCCGGGTCCAGCAGGTTGACCGCCCCCGTCAGAGCGATACCGAGCGCGGTTCCGGCGTCGCTCAGGGCACGGCGTACGTCCGGATCGCCCGCGGCCGCGCGCCGGCCCAGCAGCCCGACCCGGTCCTCGCCGAGTTCCAGACCGGCGGCACGCAGCACGGCTTCCTCGCCCGCGTACTGTTCGAGGCACCCGCGTCCACCGCAGGGGCACTCCGGTCCCTCCGGCCGTACGGGCACATGGCCCAATTCGCCCGCGAAACCACGGGTCCCGCGCAGCAGCCGCCCGTCCACGAGCACCGCGGCGCCGATGCCGATCTCCGCGGACACGTGCAGAAAGTCACGTGGGGTCGCGTCACCGAGCCAGAGCTCCGCGAGACCGCCGAAGTTCGCCTCGTTGTCCACGGTCAGTGGCAGTTCCGAGGGCAGCAGCGCGCCGAGGTCCGCGTCGTGCCAGTCGAGGTTGGGGGCGCGGACCACGGTCCGGGCGTCGCGTGCCACGAGTCCGGGGACGGCGACGGCGAGGCCCGCGGGCCACAGGCCCTCCCGCTCGGCCTCGGCGACGACCTGGCGTATCAGCGTGGTCAGCTCGCGGATCACCGGCTCGGCCGGCCGTCCGCGGTTCGTGCCGTGGCGTACCGCCCGGGCCCGCACGGCGCCGCGGAGGTCGACCGCGCATACCGCGAGATGGTCGACGCCCACCTCCGCGCCGATTCCGGCGGGACCGTGCCCGCTGACGGCGAGCGCGGAGCCGGGACGCCCCACTGTGCCCGGCCGCTCGGGCCCCAGTTCTTCGAGGAGCCCCGCGCGGATCAGCTCGTCGACCAGCGTCGAAACGGCCGCCCGGGTCAGACCGATGTGGGAGGCGACGGCGGCCCGCGACAGCGGTCCCTCGGCGCTGACGGTGTGCATGACCCGGGAGAGGTTGCGGCGGCGCATGCCCTGCTGGGTGTCGGGCAGTCGCCGGCCGGAACCGGTGGGGTGGGCCTCGTGCAGCGGTGCGGTCATGCCTCCGTCGATCCTCGTCCGGCCGTTCCCGTCGGCCTCTCTCGGTGCCGGTCCCCACCAGGCGGTCTCTCGTCGTGAGAGGCCCGGTGGGTGGCCCCGCAGCCGGGCCCGCTCACGCGGGACCGGCACTCGTGGGAGCAGGTCCCACCGGGGCGGCCTGGTCGATCCTGGTCAGTTCCTGTTCGGCTCCCGTTCGAGCAGCGGGGCCGCGTCGGAGAGTACCCCGGTGATCCTCGCGAGCGTCTCCTCGTCCCGCTCCACGGCGTCGAGCACCGGCCCGCGGGCGGTGCCCCAGCGCCGGGCGACCGCTGCCGGGTCCTCCCCGGTCAGTAGACCCGCCGCCTGGGCGGCGGCGCCGAGCGCGACCAGTTCCCTGGCCTCGGGCACCTGAACGGGCCGGCCCGAGAGCCGGCGTACGGTCTGCTGCCAGGCCTTGCCCCGGGCGCCGCCGCCGATCAGCAGCAACGGCGCCGAGCGGTCGGCGTCCGCGTCCAGCACCAGGTCCAGGGCGCCCAGCAGGGAGTGCACGGCGCCGTCGTACGCGGCCTGGAGCAGCTGCCCGCCCGTCGTGTCGTGCCGGAGCCCGTGCAGGAGTCCCGAGGCATGCGGCAGGTTCGGGGTGCGTTCGCCGTCCAGATAGGGCAGCAGCGTCACCGCGGCACCCGGCTCGACGGCCTCGCGGTCGAGGCCGAGCAGCGCGGCGACCCGGTCGACGGCCAGCGTGCAGTTCAGCGTGCAGGCCAGCGGGAGCCAGTGGCCGTGCGCGTCCGCGAACCCCGCTACGGTGCCGCTCGGGTCGGCGGGGCGGCGCGTCGAGACGGCGTACACCGTGCCCGAAGTGCCGAGGCTCACGACCGGCGTGCCGGGGCGCAGCCCGAGGCCGAGCGCGGCGGCCGCGTTGTCCCCGGTCCCGGCCGCCACCAGGGTGCCCCTGGAGAACGGGAGCTCACCCTTGGCGTGCACCGTTCCGGCCACCTCGCCCGGCCGGACGACGCGGGGGAGCAGGGCGGGGTCGAGACCGATGTGGGCGAGGACCTCCTCGTCGTACGCCTCCGTCCCGGACGCCCACCAGCCGGTGCCCGAGGCGTCGCCGCGGTCGGTGGTGCCCTGCCCGGTGAGTCGTTCGGTGAGGTAGTCGTGGGGCAGGCGGACCGCCGCTGTCGCCCGGACGGCGTCCGGCTCGTGTTCGGCCAGCCAGGCCCACTTCGTGGCCGTGAAGGACGCGGCCGGCACGCTGCCGGTCCGTTCGGCCCAGGACTTCGGGCCGCCGAGCTCCTCGACCAGCCGACGCGCCTGCGGTGCCGAGCGCACGTCGTTCCACAGCAGCGCGGGGCGTACGGGTTCGCCCCGCGCGTCGAGCGTCACGAGGCCGTGCTGCTGCCCGCCGATCGACACCGCCGCGGCCTCGTGCGCGGCGTCACCGCACTGGCGCAGCGCTTCGCAGAGCGCGTCCCACCACTGGCGGGGGTCGCTCTCGCGACCCGCACCGGTGGAGACGGTGTGCGGCGCATGTCCGCTCGCCACCACCTGTCCGGTCGACGCGTCGACGACCAGGGCCTTGGTGGACTGGGTGGATGAGTCCACCCCGACGACGAGCGGACCCTCGGCTGCTGACATCGGGCTCTCCCTCTTCCGCGGCTCCGCGGGATCTGTCCTGGTCACGGGGCTGTCCAGGCCGCCACGGCCCGGATCCCGCGCTTCGTCCCCGGACCGAAGTGACCAGGGATTCGTACTTCGTCTCTTCCCAGAGAAGCGTCCGCATACTAATTTGTAAACTGCCATGACGAAATAGTCGGAGCTAGCAAGGAGCCGCGGCATGAACTACCAGCCCACCCCCGAGGACAGGTTCACCTTCGGCCTGTGGACCGTCGGCTGGCAGGGAAGGGACCCGTTCGGCGACGCCACCCGGCGCGCCCTGGACCCGGTCGAGTCGGTGCAGCGCTTGGCCGAGCTCGGCGCCTACGGAGTGACCTTCCACGACGACGACCTGATCCCCTTCGGATCCTCGGACAGCGAGCGCGAGTCGCACATCAAGCGGTTCAGGCAGACCCTGGACGCCACCGGCCTCAAGGTGCCGATGGCCACCACCAACCTGTTCACGCACCCCGTCTTCAAGGACGGCGCGTTCACCTCGAACGACCGGGATGTGCGCCGCTACGCGCTGCGCAAGACCATCCGCAACGTCGACCTGGCGGTCGAGCTCGGCGCCGAGACGTACGTCGCCTGGGGCGGCCGGGAGGGCGCGGAGTCCGGGGCCGCCAAGGACGTACGCGTCGCCCTCGACCGCATGAAGGAGGCGTTCGACCTTCTCGGCGAGTACGTGATCTCCCAGGGCTACGACCTGAAGTTCGCGATCGAGCCCAAGCCGAACGAGCCGCGCGGCGACATCCTCCTCCCCACCGTCGGTCACGCCCTCGCCTTCATCGAGCGCCTGGAACGCCCGGAGCTGTACGGCGTCAACCCCGAGGTCGGCCACGAGCAGATGGCCGGGCTGAACTTCCCGCACGGCATCGCGCAAGCCCTGTGGGCGGGCAAGCTCTTCCACATCGACCTCAACGGCCAGTCCGGCATCAAGTACGACCAGGACCTGCGGTTCGGCGCGGGCGATCTGCGGGCCGCCTTCTGGCTGGTCGACCTTTTGGAGAGCGCCGGCTACGCGGGCCCGAAGCACTTCGACTTCAAGCCGCCGCGGACCGAGGACTTCGACGGCGTGTGGGCGTCGGCCGAGGGCTGCATGCGCAACTACCTGATCCTGCGCGAGCGTTCGGCCGAGTTCCGGGCCGACCCCGAGGTCCAGGAGGCGCTGCGCGCCTCGCGTCTGGACGAGCTGGCGCAGCCCACCGCGGCGGACGGCCTGGCGGGGTTGCTCGCCGACCGCGCCGCCTTCGAGGACTTCGACGTCGAGGCCGCGGCCGCGCGCGGGATGGCCTTCGAGCAGCTGGACCAGCTGGCGATGGACCATCTCCTGGGTGCGCGGGGCTGATCGGTTCGCTCCCCGGGTGCACGGACCCGCTCTCGGGCGGGTCCGGTCCGCCCTCTTCGGCTGTCGATCTTCGCGTGGAATTCACCGGAATCGTGCGATCCATGGCATGAGTCCGTATCAACTTCCGCACAGGGGTCGCGCCATGACCGGTTCGAGGCGACTCTTGGCGGTATGGCCATGCCGCCCGAACCGCGTCAGCCTCGATGGTCGCCGGGAGGCGCGCCGCCTCCTGGAGGTGATGTCCCGGACCCGCCGTCCGGGGTCTACGGCCCTCCGCCCTCGGGTGGTTACGGCCCGCCGTCCTCGGGTGGCTACGGTCCCCCGTCCTCAGGCGGTTACGGGCCCCCGTCCTCGGGCGGCTATGGTCCGCCCCCGGGTGGCTACGGCTCTCCTCCGGGGGGAAGCGGACCTCCCTCGGGGGACTACGGTTCGCCGTCACAGGGGGGCGACGGGCCTCCCGGGCAGGGCGGCGGGAGATGGCCGCCACCGCTGCCTCCGGGATCGCCTCCCGGACCGCCGGGCGGCCCCGGCGGTCATCGCGGAGGGCGGCGCCGCAACACCCTGGTCCTCGTCATCGCCGTGATCGTCGGCATCGGCGTCATCGTCGCCGTGGCGGTGGCGGCCACCGGCGGCGGCACCAAGGACAAGAAGACCCCCACCGAGAGCACGGGGCGGTCGCCGAGTCCCTCACTGAGTCTGCCGTCCGCACTGCCCTCGCTTCCCTCGGGCCTGCCCAGTGTCGTGCCCTCGCTCCCCTCGGACCTGCCCACCGAACTCGTACCCACCGAACTCGTGCCCACCGATCTGGAATCGTTCCTCCCGTCGCTCGCGGACGACGCAGTGCCCTACTACATGCTCCAGAAGGGCGATTGTTTCGACACGGACGACGGTCTGCCGGGGCAGGCGGTCAAGCGCCCGTGCACCGAACCGCATGACGCGGAGGTCGTGAAGGTCGCCGAACTCAACGGCGCCTACACGACGAACGCGGCCCTCAAGAAGGCCGCGTCCACGCTGTGTCAGGGGCCTCTGGAGCGAAAGGCGGCCGGGCAGGCCGCCGGGACGGTGCGGGACACGCTCGTGCAGTACCCGGACACCGGCGGCTACAAGATCGGCATCGACAAAGTCGCCTGCAGCCTGGCCGCGGACGTCGGCAAGGGCACCCACAAACTCACGAAACCGCTGAAGTGATCGGCACGCGCGCGTGGCCGCTGTCCGTCGTCCACGCCCGCGTGCCGAGCCCGAGGGGCCGGGATCAGATCCCGCGCGGCAGCCGTACGTAGGTGACGCTCGTCTCGACGCCGCTGTCCACGAGCCGGCCCTGCGCGTCGAAGGCACCGGTCCCGTCGGTCATTCCGAAGTCGTTGTCGTTGATGAGGGCGAGTGTGTCGTGGTCCACGCGCGCGACGCCCTCGATCTTGCCGGGGACCCCCGCGACGGCGCCCAGGTCGACGACGAGACGCTTGCCCAGCACCGGAACACCGACCGACGCGGGGTCGTCCAACTGCTCCAGGGAGGGAGATGTCGTGTCGCTGTCCCACGGGCCGCCGAGGATGTCCGCGTCACGCGTGAGCCGTACCGTCTGCAGCCGCGCCGCCTTGTCGGTGCGCTCCTCGACGAGCAGCCGGTCGCGGCCGACGGCCACCACGGAGGAGATCTTCAGCTCGGAGGTGTCGTCCTCGCTCGGGTCGACCACGTTCACCGGGTCGAAGCGGTACGCGTACTCGGCGGTCACGGCCCGCTTCTTGGGTGAGAAGCGCAGCAGCCGCGTCGTGCGCGAAGCGTCTCCCGCGTCTCCGTCCGGCAGCGAGAGCGGACTCTGCAGGGCCATCACCAGGTCGCCTCCGGGGAGTTGGGTCAGCCCTTCGAGGCCTCGGTTGATCTTCCGGTGGAGCAGAATCGCGGGCAGCGACTCGACGACCGGGTAGTCCGTGCCGGTCAGACCGAGCCCCTTGGGCACATGGCGCGTGAGCACCTTCCCGCGCGCGGAGACATGGATCAGCGACGGGCCGTACTCGTCGACGAGCCAGAACGAGCCGTCCTTCGCCCGCACGATGCCCTCGGTGTCCACGCCGTTCGGGTTGTACGCGAGCGGTGTCCGCGCGTCGTAGGAGTACGGCGCCTCGTCGCGTCCCGCCTGGTTGGACAGCCCGGTGACCGGCTTCCCGGAGGATGTGGTGATCGGGATCGCGTCGAGCACCGTCACGCTGTCACCGCGCACCCGGATCTTCACGATCGCCGGGTCGAAGCCCGGTACCGGGAACGTCCGTCGCTTCTTGCCGTCCACCTTGATCTGGCCGTTGGGCCCCCGGTCGGTGACCGTCCAGAACTCGCCCTTGCGTCCGGCCGGGTAGAGGTCGCTGCCGATGCCGCCGAGGTCGACACCGCGGTCGTCGTTCACCGTGCCGGGCAGCAGCGTGTCGCTGAACGCGCCGAGGGGCAGGTCTCCGAGCGTGGCGGTGCGCGTGACCCGCGGCTGGGCGGGTGCGGACGTCGCGCCGGCGGTGCCCGCCACCACGAAGGCGGCCAGCACGGCGAGCGGCATGCCCAGGGCGACGGATCGGTGGACGTGGCGCCGGCCGACGGCATGCGGGGACATCAGGCCTCCTGAGGCACAAGTTCGTTGACAGCGGCCAGAGTTGGCCCCGGCATCGAACGGCGGGCGACGTGAAGGTGAACGCCGGGCGTCAATCACTCATCGGGTCTTCCTCGGCCGTGGCGAGGGCGGTCGCCGGGTCCCTGACCGCCGGCCCCGCAGGGGTCCAGTGGCCCCGCTCCTTGCGGTAGGGCCACCACCTGCCGTCGTGTCCGAGCCGCAGCTGCGTGGAGGTCCCGAGCGCCGTCCAGCGGTTGTGGGCCGCGCGCAGCCTCGGGCGTTCGCCCTCGTCCCAGGCCGCCTGCAGGGCGGCACGCGCGCGTGCCAGTGCTTCCCCGTCGACGAGCCACTCGTCCTCGAGGGCCGACAGCGCCGCGACACCCCCGTACCGCCAGGCCTGTACGGCGAGGCGCAGGTCCTCGCGTTCGCGCCCCGAGCCCGCGGCGAGCCGCCGGGCGGTCTCCTCGTCGGGGTCGCCCGCGGCCAGCCGGACCGCGTCCTGGGCGAGGGTCGGTGCCGCCTCCACCGGATGCGCCTCGTGTCCGGGCGACAGTGCCTCGGCCAGCAGTCGGTGTGCCTCGCCCACGGCCGCGGCGGCGACGAACTCCAGGGCGGCGGGATCGATTCCGGGAGCGGGCGCCGCGTCGGTGTCCAAGGACGGCGGATCTCCGGGCTCGCCGGGCAGGAGGGGAAGGCAGGGCAGCGGGGGCAGGATGTCACCGGCCGCGTACGCCTCGGCGGCGTCCACGCCTTCCTGAGGGTCGTCGCGCGGCTCGTGGACGGGCTGCCTGCCGCGCTCCTGGAGATCGTCCAGGAGGGTGCGTTCACCGCGCCCGCGCATCAGCAGCAGTACGAACGGATCCTGGTCGAGCAGCCGGGCCACCTGGTAGCTGAGCGCGGCCGTGTGGCCGCAGTGGTCCCAGGCGCCGCAGTCGCACTCCGCTTCGAGATCGCCGAGCCCCGGCAGGAGTTCGACTCCGGCGGCCGCCGCGTCCTCGACCAGGTGCGGCGGCATGTCGCGGTCGAGGAGCGCCGCGATGTGCCCTGCGCGCTCCACGGCCATGTCCAGGAAGCGTTCCCACTGCTCCCCGGACAGCTCCTGAAGCAGGACGTCCGCGCGATGGGCGGTGCCGTCACGGTCCTTGACCACGGCCGTGACCCGCCCGGGGCGCACCGACACCGCGCCGACCGCCCCGGCTCGCGCGAGCCGGCGCCCCGTCTTCAGCTGCCCCGAGTCCAGTGCCGCGTCCTCCAGGGCCGTCAGCCAGGCCCGGCCCCACCACGTCCGCGCGAAGCCCCGTCCGTGTGCGGGCGGCAGCGCGTCGAACGTGCGCTCATTGTCTTGATCCGTCATCGTGCGCCCCCTCGCAGTTCCACCAGGTCGGCCAGTTCCGCGTCGGTCAGCTCGGTGAGCGCCGCCTCGCCGGCGCCCAGGACGGCGTCGGCCAGGCGCTGCTTGCGGCGCAGCATGTCGGCGATGCGGTCCTCGATCGTCCCCTCGGCGATGATCCGGTGCACCTGGACCGGCCGGTTCTGGCCGATGCGGTACGCGCGGTCCGTGGCCTGCGCCTCGACGGCCGGGTTCCACCAGCGGTCGTAGTGCACGACGTGCTCCGCGCGCGTCAGGTTCAGCCCCGTGCCGGCGGCCTTCAACGACAGGAGGAAGAC
Source organism: Streptomyces sp. NPDC060027 (assembly GCF_042737005.1). Taxonomy (NCBI): domain Bacteria; kingdom Bacillati; phylum Actinomycetota; class Actinomycetes; order Kitasatosporales; family Streptomycetaceae; genus Streptomyces; species Streptomyces sp. NPDC060027. Next base: position 76,366 of record NZ_JBHWVI010000002.1, on the reverse strand, counting down.
CGGGATCTCGCCCTCCTGGAAGCGCTCCACCATCGCCTCGCGTTCAGGGATGGGCGTTCCTCCGTGGAGGAACTGCGTCGGCACGGCACGCGCGCTGAGATGCAGCTCGATGAGGCGTGCCATCTGCACGTACTGCGTGAAGACCAGAACACTCGCCCCCTCCGAGAGGATGGTGTCGAGCAGTTCGTCCAACAGCTCCAGCTTCCCGGACCTGCCGGGAATCCTCGGCCCTTCCTCCTTGAGGAACTGCGCGGGGTGGTTGCAGATCTGCTTCAGGCCGGTCAGCAGCTTCACGATCAGACCCCGCCGGGCCATGCTGTCCGCGCCCGAGATCTCCGCGAGGGTCTCGCGCACCACTGCCTCGTACAGCCCGGCCTGCTCCTTGGTGAGCGCCACGGCACGGTCGGTCTCGGTCTTCGGCGGCAGCTCGGGTGCGATGCCGGGGTCCGACTTGCGGCGGCGCAGCAGGAACGGACGGACGAGCCGGGCGAGCCGCTCGGCGGCCGAGGGGTCCTTCCCGCCCTCGATCGCCTGCGCGTAGCGGCTGCGGAAGGTGCCGAGCCGGCCCAGCAGGCCCGGTGTCGTCCAGTCGAGGATCGCCCACAGTTCCGAGAGGTTGTTCTCCACCGGGGTGCCGGTGAGCGCCACGCGCGCGCGTGCCCCGATGGTGCGCAGCGCCCGCGCGGTCGCCGAGTACGGGTTCTTGACGTGCTGGGCCTCGTCCGCGACCACCAGCCCCCAGGCCACCTCTCCGAGCCGTGGCGCGTCGAGTCGCATGGTGCCGTACGTCGTCAGCACGAACTCGCCGTCGCCGAGGTCCTCCAGGCTGCGCCGGGAACCGTGGAAACGGCGTACCGGGGTGCCGGGGGCGAACCTCTCGATCTCGCGCTGCCAGTTGCCCATCAGGGAGGCCGGGCAGACGACGAGCGTCGGGCCCGCGGCCGATTCGTCGGTCTGCCGGTGCAGATGCAGTGCGATCAGCGTGATCGTCTTGCCGAGGCCCATGTCGTCGGCCAGACAGCCGCCGAGGCCCAGGGACGTCATCCGGGCCAGCCAGTTGAGGCCCCGGGACTGATAGTCGCGCAGGGTCGCGCGGAGCGCCGCGGGCTGCCCGACCGGCTGTTGTCCCTCAGGGTCGGCCAAGGCCTCCCGCAGCGTCGCCAGCCATCCCGTGGGCTCGACGTCGACCCGGGCGCCGTCGACCTCCACCGAACCCGTCAGAGCGGCGCTCAGCGCCTCGACGGGCGTGACCCGGCGGTCCCGCTGCGCCTGCGCACGGCGTACCTCCTCAGGGTCGACGAGGACCCACTGGTCGCGCAGGCGCACGATGGGACGGTTCGCCTCGGCCAGCCGGTCCAGCTCCTGCCGCGTGAGCTGCTGGTCGCCCAGGGCGAACCACCAGTTGAACGAGAGCAGGGCGTCCGCCGAGAGGAACGACGGGGCGTCCGAGGACGCTCCGGCTCCGGAGCCGTTCTCGCCGCCCGACGCGACCCCGCCCGGACCACCGGCGTCCTCGTGCGGGCCGACGACCGCCCGGGCCGTCAACTTCCGTGCGAGCTCCTTCGGCCAGTGCACGTCGACACCGGCGAGCGCCAGCAGTCGGGCGCCGGATCCGAGAAGTTCACCGGCCTCGTCGTCGGCGAGCTCGACGGAATCGGGCACGGCGGCCGAGAGCAGTGGAGCCAGGGGCGGCCAGGCCCGGACGGCGCGCCGCAGCGCGAGCAGGGCGTCCATCCGCGCGCGCGGGCCCAGGGGCGAGGACCCCGCCCACACGGCCGCGGCGTCCGCGACGAGAGCGGGATCACTGACGCTGTGCAGTTGCAGTACCACCCGGAACGGCATTCGCGTCTCCTCCGACACGGCCGACGCCAGCCCCGGCACCTCCACACGCAGAGAGATCCGTACGTCCGCGTCGTGAACCGCGGCCACCTCCCTGGCCCATGCGCGATGCTGCGGTACGCGCTGCGGCTCCGGCGCCGCGAAGGCCGGACCACCCGCCGCGATCGCCGCCGCCGGAGAACGCGGAAGGGCGTCGGCGACGGCGTCCAGGAAGGCACGCACCAGCCGTTCCGGATCGGGCAGCAGCGGTGGTTCGGTGCCCGCCACCGGCACGGCGTGCGCCTCCGGCGGCATCGAGGCGGCCAGTTCACGCACGCGCTCCAGGTCCTCCGCCCGCAGCGGGCCGGCGCGCCAGGCGTCATGGTCCTTGGCCGTGAGCCCGGGCAGCAGCAGCCCGCGAGCGGCGAACTGGAGGGCGAGGACGGCGGCCGCGCCCCAGAACGAGGTCGCCCGATGGGCGTGTGCGGCGGCACGCGCGCGCGTGAGGACCGGCAGGGCGTCCCGCACCGGCAGCAGCAGGGCCGGCACGGACACGGCTGCGACGCCTCCGCCCTCCGCGGGCAGGACCACCGTGATGTCCTCGGCGGAGCCGGACGCCACGACAAAAGGCCCGTCGCCCGTCGGGTGCCAGAACGCGATGCTGCCCGTACGCGACGGACCGGAGGGCACGAAAACGGCGCGGCGGCGCGCCAGCTCGGAGATCTCGGCGGGTGTGGCCGCGGGAATCCTCTGCTCAGCGATGATGCATTCCTCAAATTTGACTACTGGGGGCCGAGTCGCCGAGGTTACAGCACGCCCGGGGGCGTACGAGGACCAGTTCCGGCCATGATCCGCGGCTTTCGCGTGTACTTCCCGGACGCGTGTGTGACGGTCGGGCGCCACGCACCCGACCGTGCTCAACCCCTGGTGCGCGGGCGCTGCCTGGAGTTGGCTGTTCCCCGCGCTGGGACACGGGCTGTTCGACTCCCGCACGGTCCATGTTCCAGGGGCGCGAGGTCGGGGCTTCTCAGGGTCGCGTAGGGGGCACGCGTCAGGGACGTATCAGGGTCGCGGTCCGGAACCGTGGGACACGGGGACCCGTTCTCAGGACAGAGAGCGGCAGCAGCCGCGGAGGAGGCGACACATGTCGAAGAACGCGAAGATCGCCGCAGGGGGTGTGGCGGTCGGCCTGATCCTGTTGATCTGGCTGCCCTGGTGGGCCGCCTTCTTGATCGTGCTGGGAGTCCCGGCGGCCGCGTACCTGGCGCTGGACCCCTCGCAGCGGCGCAGGCTGCGCCGTGCCACCCGTAAGGAGCTCGGTCGCTGAGGAGCGACCGCCGCCGCGCCTGCCGCCCTCGGCTCACCGTGGCCGGTGAGGGTCGGAGAGGCTGACGCGGCGGACCGACAAGGGCCGCGCCACGGGGATTCCCACGTGGCGCGGTCACTCAGCTGGGGCGGACCGCCATCTTGTCCAGGGCCTCCAGGAGGCCGGGCAGCTCCGGTCCGCGGCCGACGGGCAGGACCTCGCCGGGTTCCTCGTCGAGCAGGACGAACGCGATGTCGTCTGTCCTGGCGACCAGAGACCAGCCGGGGCCGTCGGCCCGCAGGGTACGAGCGTCGCCCGTGGCGAAGGAGGAGCGGACACGGCCCAGCGGGGGCGGTGTGTCCACGTACGAGCGCGCCTCGGCGAGAACGCGGCGAACACCGGTGCGGTCCGCGCCGCCACCGCTCCTCTCCCCGTCCTCGGAGCCGTCCGAGGCCTCGGCCCCCGCGGCGCCGTCCGAGGGCGCGAACTCACTGTCGTCGATCTGCTCGCGCCACGTCGCCCACTGGAGCGCGATCTCGTCCGCGCCGAGACGTCGCTGAGCCGGCCCCCAGGTGCTGGTGTCCGGCGGACTGAGCGGGGGCCGATCCGTGAGCTCGCTCGACGGATCGTGCGGAGCCGGTACCCCGGGGGCCGAGACGGCCACGTCGAGGGGCCAGCCGGGCAGCGCGGCGACGACCGTCCGCTCGTCCGGCGACAGCTCGTGCTCCATCCCGCAGTCCCAGGAGGCGATGGCGACGGCGACCAGTGAGACGTCGTCGATGACAACCGTCCACCGCGCGCCCTCTCCGTCCTGGCCGAGCACCAGTCCGTACCCCTCGGCGAGCGGGGCGAGGTCGAGCGTCGCACAGGCCTCCGGGTAGTCGTCACCCAGCACACTGGGGAACTTCGCCGGTGTCAGCAACACCGCCGTCAGCACGTACAGCGCGTCGTCGTCCCCGGTGGCGACGGCGTCTTCGTCCGTCCCGGCCATTCCAGCCTCCCGATCGCTCCATCTGTCGGCGCACCTTAAGCGACCGGAAGGCGCTTGTCACGGGCCCGAAACACATGCGGAGCTGCAGCTATCCGGCTGGACGGGGGCGAAACGCCCTCGCCGGCCCCGCCCCGGTCAGGCCGCGGGCAGTCCGAGCAGTGTTCGGGCGACCGCCTGCGGCGACTCGTCGCGTTCCCGGGCGAGAGCGATCACGGCCCGGCAGGCCAGCTCGTTCACACCGAAGGACAGCGCCTCGGGCGACACCCAGGCGGCCGCCTCGTCGATCTGCTCCTGATTGTCCTCCGCGCACGCGGACACGTACACCGCAGCCGCCTCGAAGAGGTTGTAGGCGCGCTTCCTCTCCTGCCGTGCCCCTGCCGGCGGGTTCCCTTCGGTCAGGTCGGCCGTCTTCTTGCGCCCCATCGTGCGGAGCCTGCCGAATATGCCGGACATCGGGTCACCTTCCCCCTGTGTGATCGATCGCTGACCGTCCATCTGCTGCTACTCAACGTAGAGTTGGAGCCGCGGAGACAGAAGGGGGACGGCCCGGTGAAGCGTTACGAGCGGCTCGAACAGATCCGGCGGATGGATCCGGAGAAGGAGGCCTCCGACATCTACCGGCTCACCTCCGCGTACGAGTTCCCCTGGGACTTCACCCGCGCCCTGGAACTGGCGCTCTACCGCACCTACGCCGTGCCGAGCATCGGCCGGCTGCTCGCCGAGACGGCGGAGCTCACGGACCGCGGTCAGAAGCGCTACGACGACACCGCGCTGCTCCTCGACGCGATCGTCGAGCACGGTTTCGGCGGCGAGGAGGGCCGGACCGCGATCCGCCGCATCAACCAGATGCACCGCAGCTACGACATCGGCAACGACGACATGCGCTATGTGCTGTGCACGTTCGTGGTGATGCCCAAACGGTGGATCGAGGCCTACGGCTGGCGCAGGCTGTCGCGTCACGAGATCGTCGCGTCCGCCGCGCACTACCGCACCCTGGGCCGACGCATGGGGATCAAGGACATCCCCGGGACGTACGAGGAGTTCGAGACCTGCCTCGACGCCTACGAAGAGGCCCATTTCGGCTGGGACGAAGGCGCCCGGCGGGTCTCGGACGCGACGCTGGACCTCATGGCCTCCTGGTACCCGCGTCCGCTCGCGCCCCTGCTGCGCACCACCACTCTCGCGCTGCTCGACGAGCCGCTGCTCCGCGCCTTCCGCTACGAGCCCCCGGGGGATGCCACGATCGCGCTGGTCCGGCGTGCCGTACACGCGCGCGGCCGGCTGGTCCGGTTGCTGCCGCCTCGTCGCTCCCCGCACTTCGCCCGGCAGAACCGGGAGATCAAGGGGTACCGGGACGGCTACCGCGTCGCCGAGCTGGGCACCTGCCCCGTGCCCGGTGTGCGGGGCTGCCCCGTCTCACCTGCCAGCCGCGTCGAGTGAGTCGAGGGTGGTCCGCAGCCAGGTCAGTTCGGCCCGACTCGTGGCCCGCGCGATGGTGAGGATGCCGCGCCGGAAGGGGTCGTCCAACTCCTCGGCGCGCAAAGGCCGGTCGCCGTCGTAGAAGAAGCTCGCGGGTTCGTCCAGAAAGGCCAGCCTGCGACGCAGTACGGCGGCCTGCGCCTCGGGGTTCTCCAGGTGCCTCAGGAAGGCGAGCACCGTGAACCAGCGGTTCTCGTCCGTGATGTCGCGCCGTGCCGGTTCCGCGAGCCTGCGACGCAGTTCGCGCCCGCCCTCCTCGGTGAGCGTGAGGACGTGACGCGGGGCGGCCACCGAGCCGGGCTGCGTGGCCCGTTCCAGCAGCTGCGCGCTCTCCAGCCGCTTGATCGCGGGGTACAGCGTGCTCTCCGCCACGGGCTTCACGTGTCCCGTCAGGGCGGTGATGCGTTTGCGCAGCTCATAGCCGTGCAGTGGGGCGTCGTACAGAAATCCGAGGATGGCCAGCTCCAGCATGACCACATTCTGCCGCACCAGCGTTGTACATCGCTTTCGCTATACCTCGGAACCGATGTATTCTCCTGGTGCTGGGAGAACCGAAGGAACCAGGAACGGCGAGCAGGGGGAGTGCTGTGCGACAGGCAGAGTTCGACGGCAGGGGAAGCCGGATCCGTTGGACCGAGGCGGCGGGCGACGGACCGGCGCGCGTGTACGTGCACGGGCTCGGATCGGCCTCCACGGTCTACAACGCCCATATCGCGGCCAGGCCCGAACTGGCGGGCCGGCGCACCCTGTTCGTCGACCTGCCCGGGCACGGCATCAGCGACCGGCCCGCGGACTTCGGCTACACCCTGGAGGACCACGCCGCGGCGCTGGCGGTCGCCCTGGACGACGCCGGTGTGACCGGGGCGGAACTCGTCGCGCACAGCATGGGCGGTGCCGTCGCCATCGTGCTCGCCGACCGGCGGCCCGACCTCGTCTCACGGCTCGTCCTCGTGGAGGCCAACCTCGACCCGTACCCTCCGGTCACCGCCGGCAGCAGCGGCATCGCCTCCTACGAGGAGGACGACTACGTCGAGAACGGCGGGCACGCGCGCGTGCTCGAGAAGGTCGGCCCCTCCTGGGCCGCGACGATGCGCCTCGCCGATCCACGCGCTCTGCACCGCACGGCGAAGGGGCTCATGCAGGGCACCAGCCCCACGATGCGTCAACTCCTCGTCGGGCTGACCGCGGAGCGCGTCTACCTCCAGGGCCAGCTGAGCGGTGAACTGTCGGGCGCCGAGGGCCTGGAGGCGGCAGGGGTGCGTGTCGTGACCGTGCCGGGCGCCGGACACAACATCATGTTCGACAACCCAGATGCCTTCGCCGCGGCCGTCGTCGGCCCGGCCTGACGGCTGACGGGCAGGGTTCTGCCGACGATCAGCCCCGGCGTACGGCGAGGGCGAGAAAACGTGCGTCCTCGTCCACGTACGAGGTCATGTCCCAGCCCGAACCAGCCAGCAGGGGACGCAGGTTGGCCTCGGCACGCAAGTCGTCCGGGGTGATCCGCCGTCCCTGCCGGGCCGCGAGCGCCGCCCGGCCGATCGGGTGGAAGAGGGCCAGCGTGCCGCCGGGCCGCACCACCCGGGCCAACTCCCGCAGATTCTCACCCGGGTTCGGCAGATGTGCGACGAGTCCGGCCGCGAACACCGCGTCCAGCGACTCCGTACGCAGGGGCAGTCCTGTGACATCGGCCAGTAGGAGCCGCCCGTCGCGGTCCCGTCCGGCCGTGACGGCGGCCTCCAGCATGGCCGGGGTCAGATCCGCTCCGACGACCACCCCGGTGCCACCCACGGCCGCTCGCAGCGGAGGCAGGGCGCGCCCGGTGCCGCAGCCCGCGTCGAGCACGCGGTCACCCGTGCGCAGTCCCATGCGCGCCACCGCGGCCGCGTAGGCGGGCCCGTCGTCGGGAAACCGGGTGTCCCAGTCGGCGGCGCGCGCGGCGAAGAACTCCTGGACGTGTGCGTGGTCGTGGCTCATGTGCCGCATGATCTCTCACCGACACGAAGGATGACGCGGTGCACACGTTCGAGCTTGACGCGATCGCTCTGGTGCACCTCTTCGTCACTTTGCAACAGCTTTCGAAATGCGCCCCAGTTGTGCGCCCCCATGCGCACTAGCGTCCCTGGGTCATGGGACACCTGGACCACGCCGCCTTCGGCTGGCTGACCCCCGTACTGTCGTACGCGATGGCCTGCATCGGTGCCGCACTGGGGCTGCGGTGTACGGTCCGCGCGCTCGACACAGCCGGACGGTCACGCCGCAACTGGCTCCTCGCCGCGGCCTCCGCGATCGGCACGGGCATCTGGACGATGCACTTCGTGGCGATGCTGGGCTTCGGCGTCACCGGCACCGAGATCCGCTACAACGTGCCGCTGACCCTCTTCAGCCTGTTGATCGCCATGGCCGTCGTCGGCGCGGGCCTGTTCGCCGTCGGATACGGCCGCGACAGGAGACGCGCACTCGTCCTCGGCGGACTCACCACCGGACTCGGCGTCGCGAGCATGCACTACCTGGGCATGGCGGCGCTGCGCATGCACGGCCAGGTGCGCTACGACCCGGCACTCGTCGCGCTCTCCGTCGTGATCGGCGTGATCGCGGCGACCGCCGCCCTGTGGGCCGCGCTCTCCATCAGGTCGCCCGTCGCCGTGGCCGTCGCCGCTCTCGTCATGGGCGGTGCGGTGAGCAGCATGCACTACACCGGAATGATGGCGGTGAGCGTGCGCGTCAGCCCCTCCGGCGGCGCCCTGCCCGGGGCCACGGCGATGCAGTTCATCTTCCCCCTCGCCGTCGGTCTCGGGTCCTACCTCTTCCTCACAGCGGCGTTCGTCGCGCTGTCCCCGATGTCCGACCGGCGCGAGGCACCCGCGCCGGCCCAGCGGCCGGTCGAGAGCGTCGCCCGCTGACGGCGGGCCCGGAGCCACGCGGCCCGGACGGCACGCCCCGAATCTCTCCGATCGAGGAGGCCATGCGTACACCCCGTAGGACCACCACAGCCGGCGGCCAGCCACCGCCCACGTTGCGAGGCCGCCGCGCGCACGCGGGAGCGCCTGCCGACGAGGGCGCCGACATCGGCGAGTCGGCCGCCGGGCCTTCGCCGGAAACACTCGCCCGCGGGGGGCAGTGGCACATCCGGCCCCGCACCGTCCGGGCCAAGATCGTCAGCCTGCTGATGGTGCCGATCGTCTCCCTGCTCGCCCTGTGGGCCTTCGCCACGGTGAGCACGGCGCAGGACATCGCCCGGCTGCGCCAGTTGCAACGCGTGGACTCGACGGTCCGGGCTCCCGTCGACACCGCCGTCGCCGCGCTCCAGGCGGAACGGGCGGCGGCCGTCCGCTACGCGACCGACCCCGCCGCGGTGCAGCCGAGCGAGTTCAAGGACCTCTCACGGCTCACCGACCGCGCCGTGGCGAAGCTGCGCCTGGGGGACCACAACACCGTCGCCGACGGCGCCGACCTGCCCGCCGGAGTCGCCGGACGGCTCGGCACCTTTGTCACCGAGGCGGAGCGACTGCGGCCCCTGCGCACCGCCGTACTGGACCGCCGTACCGGATGGAGCGAGGCGTACGGCCGGTACACCAGGACCATCGCGACGGCATTCAGTGTCGACGGAGCGCTCACCGGCACCCCTGGCACGGGCCTGCGCTCCGACGACCGCGTCCTGCTCGAACTCTCCCGGGCGGGAGAGTCACTCGCCCAGGAGGACGCCGTGCTCGGCGGAGCCCGGCTCGCCGGGACCCTCGACGGCGAGCGGCTACGGCTGTTCACGGGGGCCGCCGACACCCGCCGCACACTGACGGACGCCGCCGCGACGGACCTGAGCGGGCCCGAACGAACCGCCTGGAACGACCTCGTGGAGGGGAGCGCGTACGGGGACGTGCGCGCCGTCGAGGACAAGGTGCTCCTCTCGCGCCGCCCCGGCGCCAAGGCCCTCGACGCCGCGCCGGAGACGGTATGGAACCTCGCCCACGCACGCGTGCAGGACGCCATGCGCACGATCGATGCCGAAGCGGGCAGCGGTGTCGCGGACCGGGCCGACCCGTTCGGGAAGGCACTGCTCACTCCCGCCGGTGCCGCGGTCCTCTTCGGCCTCGCGGCCGTCGTCGCCTCCCTCATCATCTCCGTACGCATCGGACGCGATCTCGTCGTCGAGCTCGTCGGCCTGCGCGACGGCGCCCTGGACATCGCCCGTCGAAAGCTCCCCGCGGCCATGCGCAGACTGCGCGCGGGCGAGGCCGTCGACGTGGACGCCGAGGCCCCGCCGGGACGGCCCTCGGAGGACGAGACCGGACAGGTCGCCGAGGCGCTGAACACCGTGCACCGAGCCGCCCTGCGTGCCGCCGCCGAGCGCGCGGAACTGGCCGGTGGCATCTCCGGGGTCTTCGTCAATCTCGCCCGGCGCAGCCAGGTTCTCGTGCACCGCCAGCTGAATCTGCTGGACACCATGGAACGCAGGTCCGAAGACCCGGACGAACTGAGCGACCTCTTCCGGCTCGACCACCTCACCACACGGATGCGGCGTCATGCCGAGAGCCTGATCATCCTCTCCGGAGCCGCGCCCGGACGGGCCTGGCGAAGGCCCGTCCCCCTGACGAACGTGGTCCGGGCGGCCGTCTCCGAAGTCGAGGACTACGCGCGCGTGGAGGTACGGCAGCTCCCCGAGGCGGCCGTGGTCGGAGGTGCGGTCGCCGACCTCACCCATCTGCTGGCGGAAGTCGTCGAGAACGCCGCCCAGTTCTCGCCCCCGCACACCAGGGTGCGGATCACCGGCGAACCCGTCGGAAACGGCTACGTGATCGAGGTCGAGGACCGGGGCCTCGGCATGGGCAAGGAGAGGCTCGACGAGGCCAATCGGCGCATCGAGCAGTCCGAGGCGCTGGACCTCTTCGACAGCGACCGGCTCGGCCTCTTCGTGGTCAGCCGGCTCTCGGCCCGGCACGGCATCAAGGTGCACCTGCGGACCTCGCCCTACGGGGGCACCACCGCGGTCGTTCTGCTGCCCACGGCGCTGTTGCACGACGGCCCGGTGGAACGTTCCCTCCGCCAGGCCGACGCGGACAGGCCGGTGGAGAGGGAGTACGCGCGCGTGTCGGCGGTCCCGGAGCAGGACGCCGTCCGGCCCGTCACCGAGCGGCCCGCACTGGTCCCCCCGAGAGCGCAAGCCACGGAAGCCCTGGCGAACGGTTCGCGGGAGACCCCGCCTCCGGGAGTCGCGGCGCTCCGGCTGCATCGTCCCCCGGAGGATCCCGAAAGCTCCGACCAACTTCCCCGGCGCGTCCGCCAGGCGAACCTGGCCCCCCAACTGCGCGGACAGCGTGCCGAGGAGCAGGTGCAGCCCCCGGTGCCCGGGGTGGACGACGAGCGCACACCCGAACTCGTAAGGGCGCGAATGGCCGCGTACCGGGCCGGCTGGGTACGCGGCGGGGGTCGGTCACCCGGCTTCGGCGCCACCCCCGACCCGGAAGCGGGCAGCGACAGCAGCGAAGGAGACCCCGCATGATCCAGGACCCGAGTACGAGAGCCGCCCACCGGTCCGGCGAACTCGACTGGCTGCTGGACGACATGGTGCTGCGCGTGGCGGAAGTACGACACGCCGTGGTGCTGTCGAACGACGGACTGGCGGTGGGCGCGTCCACCGGTCTGCGGCGTGAGGACGCCGAACACCTCGCGGCCGTGGCCTCCGGATTCCACAGCCTGGCCAAGGGAGCGGGCCGCCACTTCGGCGCGGGCGGGGTGCGCCAGACGATGGTGGAGATGGACGAGGGCTTCCTGTTCGTCGCCGCGGCGGGGGACGGTTCCTGCCTTGCCGTCCTGACCGCCGTCACCGCCGACATCGGCCTCGTGGCGTACGAGATGGCGCTCCTGGTCAAGCGCGTCGGCGAGCATCTCCACGCCCCACCGCGCGTCGCCGCACAGCCACCGGCCGCGGGATGACCGAGGACGGCCTGTGCAGATGACCGAGGACACTCCGGGAGCCCCGCCGCAGCCGGGCAGCCAGTGGTACGACCAGGAGGCGGGCCCACTCGTCCGCCCCTACGCGATGACGGGCGGACGTACCAAAGCCGGTCCGACCGGGGTCCATTTCGATCTGATCGCCCTGGTCACGCTCGACGCGGGCGCACCCGGAGCCGACGACGACACCTCGCTCGGTCCGGAACACCGCACCCTGATCGAACTGTGCCGTACCGAGACCCAGTCGGTCGCCGAACTGGCCGCCGACGCCGATCTTCCCCTGGGGGTGGTCAGGGTGCTCCTGGGCGACCTCCTGGAACGGAGCTGCGTCACCGTGAGCCGCCCGGTGCCGCCCGCGCAACTGCCCGACGAGCGAATCCTCCGCGAGGTGATCGAGGGATTGAGGGCGCTCTAAGCGACCCACTTCGGTCGGCACTGTGGCTCCTCGCGTTCACACCTGGGCACCGAAGAGGCGGGTTCCGATCGCTAGGGGCAATGTGTGGTCCAGCCTCGTCCGGCGGCGCCGCGGTTGTCATGATGCTGACTTCGCTCACCCCTACTGACGCACCGATGCCGACGGTTGTCGGCACTCCCGAGAGAAGTGATCGATGGTCTCCGAGTACTCCGACGCCACGGGCGGCGACTCGACCGCCCTGGCGCTGAAGATATTGGTCGCCGGTGGATTCGGCGTGGGAAAGACCACCCTGGTGGGCGCGGTCAGCGAGATCCGGCCGCTGCGCACCGAGGAACTGCTCAGCGAGGCCGGTCAGTCGGTGGACGACACCGGCGGAGTGGACCAGAAGGTCACCACGACCGTGGCCATGGACTTCGGACGCATCACCATCAGGTCAGGTCTCTCGCTCTATCTCTTCGGAACACCCGGGCAGGACCGGTTCTGGTTCCTGTGGGACGAACTGTCGACGGGCGCCTTGGGCGCTGTCGTCCTCGCGGACACCCGACGGCTCGAAGACTGCTTCCCCGCGGTGGACTACTTCGAGCACCGTCACATCCCGTTCGTGGTGGCCGTCAACTGCTTCGCGGACGCTCGCGCGTACGGCGCCCAGGATGTGTCCCGCGCCCTCGACCTCGACCGGGGTACGCCGGTCGTCCTCTGCGACGCCCGTGACCGCGACTCCGGCAAGGAGGTGCTGATCCGGCTCGTCGAATACGCCGGGCGGGTGCACACCGCCCGGCTGCTCGACTCCGTCGGCTGACACCGCGGGCGACCGACGGACGCCACTGCTCCGCCCCTGGCCGCTCACGCTCTCGCGGCCGCTGTGTTCAGTCGGCCACGGCCGCGAAGGCCAGAACCTTCTCGATCCTCACGCGGACGAGCAGTTCACCGGGAACCCCGTTGCGCCTGCCGAACTCCTCCGCGCGCTCCTCGCCCATGTAGCGGCCGCCGATCCGGGCGGCCCAGTGCCGCAACTCGTCGACATCCTCCGACAGCACCGCCCGGCCCTCCAGCACCACGAAGTCGAAGGGCGGCCGGTCGTCGTCCACACACAGGGCGACGCGGCCGTCCCGGGCCAGGTTCCGGCCCTTGACACTGGCTTTCGCGGTGTTGAACACCAGGTCGTCGCCGTCCAGCAGGAACCAGATCGGTGCCACATGCGGACTTCCGTCGGCCCGGACGGTGGAAAGCTTCCCCGTGCGGGTCCCCTGCGAGACGAATGCTCGCCACTGTTCGTCGGTCATCTTCTCTGCCATGCCGCCCATCCTCCTTGCCGGGACGGCGGCTGTGGGGAAGGCTGGCTGGTCGAATCCTCCGGCCAGGGGGGAACGACGCAGGGGGAGACCGGATCATGGAGCAGAACACGGGACTTGGCTGGTTGCTGGACGACCTCACCGAGCGGGTCGAGCACGTTCGGCACGCGCTGGTGCTGTCCAACGACGGCCTGGTGACGGGCGCGAGCGGCGGACTACGGCGCGAGGACGCCGAGCACCTCGCCGCCGTCTCGTCGGGGCTGCACAGCCTGGCGAAGGGCTCCGGCCGCCATTTCGGCGCCGGACAAGTGCGGCAGACGATGATCGAGTTCGACGAGGCGGTGCTCTTCGTCACCGCGGCCGGAGCGGGCAGCTGTCTGTGCGTCCTCAGCGGCGCCGAGGCGGACATCGGCCAGGTCGCCTACGAGATGACGCTGCTGGTGAACCGCGTCGGCGAACACCTTCGCGTGGACGCGCGACAACCGGAGGGCAAACCCATTGTAGACCTCTGACCTGCGGTTATATCGTCGTGGTCGGAGTTGTCCACAGGCTCGACACGATGTCCGGCAAGCCGGATACGGTTTTTCCCGGAGCGAGCGCGCACCGGCGCGAGCGTCCGACAGCCCCCGGGAGACAGCCATGTCCGGAAGCACCATCACGCAGTCCGCCACCTCGTCGCTCAGCCGAGCGGCCCGAGAACTGGAGCTCAGGCGAGGCGAGTTCGATCTCGCCCTGCACCTCGGCTGTGTGCGCTCGGTCCCCGACGAGGGAGGTGGGGGACGCCGGGTCGCGCGCGCCGAGATCGACCGGGTGCGCGCCGAGGACGGCTTCCCTGAGGCGCTGCGTGAACGGGTCAAAGCCGTCGGCACCACGGAGGCCGCCGCTCTCATGGGCGTCACGACCACCCGGTTCACCCGCCTCGCGCGCCTGGGACTGGTGGTGCCGGTCAAATTCTATTTGAACCGCTACCGAATGGTGGTCTGGCTCTACCTCGCCGAGGAACTGCGGCAGTTCGCCGCGGACCGGCAGAACGCGCCGCTGATGACCGGCCGGACGCCCGAAGGACTCCGCGATCAGCTGGACGAAGGCCTGGACCTCCGTCCGCGCAACTGGCGCGGCCGCCACCTGGGGTTCCTGCTGAGGCAGACCGAGGATCCCTGGGCCCGGGCCGCCGTGGTGGCGTCCCTGCTCGATCCCGTCGAAGTGGCCGAGATCGTCAACGATCCCCACGAGCGCGCCCACCTCGACAGCCAGCGGCCCGAGCGTGTTTCGCAGGCGGCCCCGGAATCGCCGGCGGCGCGGATCGCCGAGCGCATCGCGACGGCGGACGATCCCGACGAGATCAGCTGGCTCAGGGCCGACCTGGCTCAGAGCCTTTCCGAAGCCAGGCAGGACCGCCCCGCGCCCCGCCCGACACCGACCGCCTCATCCGTCGCGGACCAGGCGCCGGCGGACCCACCGTCCCTGGTTCCACGGTCAGCGGCCCCGCCGTCACCGGTCAGTGCTCCGCACGCCTCGCGACCACGGCTCCCCGCCGCGGACGGCCCGCTCACGACGCCGGAGTCCCCGCGAACACGCCGGCTGCTCGGATGGCTGCGTCGCAGGAAGCCGGACGGGTGTCCGCCTACAGCGCTCTGAACAGCCCCTCCTGCACGACCGAGACGAGCAGACGACCCTTCAGATCGTAGATGCGTCCGCGGGCCAGTCCGCGGCCGCCCGTCGCGATGGGGGACTCCTGGTCGTACAGGAACCACTCGTCCGCGCGGAACGGCCGGTGGAACCACATGGCGTGGTCCAGCGACGCCATGTCGAAACCGCGCTGCCCCCACAGCGGTTCCACCGGGATGCGGACGGCGTCCAGGAGGGTCATGTCGCTCGCGTAGGTGAGGGCACAGGTGTGCACGAGCGGGTCGTCGCCCAGCGGTCCGACGGCACGCATCCACACCGCGCTGCGCGGTTCGGCGCCCTTGGTCTCCTCGGGCGTCCAGCGCAGCCGGTCCACATAGCGGATGTCGAACGGCTGACGCCGCGCCATGCGCTCCAACGCTTCGGGAAGGGCGCCCAGATGCTCCTTGATCTCCTCCGTCACCGTCGGCAGTGACTCGGGATCCGGCACCTCGCGGGCCGGCGGCAACTGGTGCTCGAAGCTCCCTTCCTCGGGCTTGTGAAAGGAGGCGGTCAGATTGAAGATCGTGCGGCCCTGCTGCACCGCGGTGACCCGGCGTGTGGTGAACGACCGTCCGTCCCGCACCCGTTCGACCTGGTACACGATCGGGACGCCCGGACGGCCCGGGCGCAGGAAGTACGCGTGCAGCGAGTGCACCGGCCGGTCGCCCTCGGTGGTACGGCCGGCTGCGACCAGCGCCTGGCCCGCCACCTGGCCGCCGAAGACCCGCTGCAGGGACTCCTGCGGGCTGCGGCCTCGGAAGATGTTGACCTCGATCTGCTCCAGGTCGAGCAGGTCGACGAGCTTCTCGGCGGGGTTCGTCATCGGTGGGATTCTCCTGTGCTCACAGCTGTCCGACGTCGGTGACCTTGACGATGGCACGGCCCTCGGCGTCGGAGGCCACGAGGTCGACCTCCGCGCTGATGCCCCAGTCGTGATCGCCGTTCGGGTCGGCGAAGGTCTGACGGACACGCCACAGGCCGTTCTGCGGCTCCTCCACGATCGACAGCAGCTTGGGGCCACGGGCGTCGGGACCCGTTCCGAGGTCCTCGTACTCGTCCCAGTACTTGTCCATCGCCTCGCCCCACGCGTCGGCGTCCCAGCCGGCCTCGGCGTCCATCTCGCCGAGTTCGGCGACGTTGTCCAGAGCGGCGAGTTCGACCCTGCGGAACATCGCGTTGCGGACGAGGACACGGAAGGCGCGGGCGTTCGAGGTGACCGGCTTGACCTGATCGGCCCTCTCCTGGGCCTCCTCGGCCGTCATCACCTCGGGATTGGCGAGCTGCTCCCACTCGTCGAGGAGGCTGGAGTCGACCTGTCGCACCATCTCGCCCAGCCAGGCGATCAGGTCCTCCAGGTCCTCGGACTTGAGGTCGTCCGGGACGGTGTGCTCGAGGGCCTTGTAGGCACTGGCCAGGTAGCGCAGGACGATGCCCTCGGTACGGGCGAGCTCGTAGTAGGAGACGAACTCGGTGAACGTCATCGCCCGTTCGTACATGTCACGGATGACGGACTTCGGCGACAGCGGGTGGTCGCCGACCCACGGATGGCTCTTGCGGTAGGTGTCGTAGGCGTGGAAGAGCAGCTCATCCAGCGGCTTGGGGTACGACAGGTCCTGGAGCCGCTCCATCCGCTCCTCGTACTCGACGCCGTCGGACTTCATCGCGGCCACGGCCTCGCCACGGGCCTTGTTCTGCTGGGCCGCGAGGATCTGCCGCGGATCGTCCAGCGTGGACTCCACGACGGACACCATGTCCAGGGCGTACGAGGGGGATTCGAGGTCCAGCAGGTCGAAGGCGGCGAGCGCGAACGTCGACAGGGGCTGGTTGAGCGCGAAGTCCTGCTGGAGATCGACGGTGAGCCGCACGATCCGGCCGGTCGCGTCGGGCTCGTCGAGCTTCTCGACGATGCCGCCGTCGAGGAGCGAGCGGTAGATCGCGATGGCCCGCCGGATGTGCCGCAGCTGCTGCTTGCGCGGCTCGTGGTTGTCCTCCAGCAGGTGCCGCATCGCCTCGAAGGCGTTGCCGGGCCGGGCGATCACCGAGAGCAGCATGGTGTGCGTCACGCGGAAGCGCGAGGTCAGCGGCTCGGGATCGGAGGAGATGAGTTTCTCGAAGGTGTTCTCCGTCCAGCCGACGAAGCCCTCGGGAGCCTTCTTGCGCACCACCTTGCGGCGCTTCTTCGGGTCGTCGCCCGCCTTGGCGAGCGACTTCTCGTTCTCGATGACGTGCTCCGGCGCCTGAGCCACGACGAAGCCCGCCGTGTCGAACCCCGCGCGCCCGGCCCGGCCGGCGATCTGGTGGAACTCACGCGCGCGCAGCGTGCGCACCCGCGTGCCGTCGTACTTCGTGAGCGCGGTGAACAGCACGGTGCGGATGGGCACGTTGACGCCGACCCCGAGGGTGTCGGTGCCGCAGATGACCTTCAGGAGGCCGGCCTGGGCCAGCTTCTCCACCAGCCGCCGGTACTTGGGCAGCATGCCGGCGTGGTGCACACCGATCCCGTGGCGTACGTAGCGGGAGAGGTTGCGGCCGAACTTGGTGGTGAAGCGGAAGTTGCCGATCAGCTCGGCGATCCGGTCCTTCTCCTCGCGCGTGCACATGTTGATGCTCATCAGCGCCTGCGCCCGCTCCACGGCCTGCGCCTGGGTGAAGTGCACGATGTAGACCGGGGCCTGCTTGGTGGCGAGCAGCTCGGTGATCGTCTCGGTCAGCGGAGTCAGGACGTACTCGTAGGACAGCGGGACGGGCCGGGTCGCCGAGCGGACCACCGCCGTGGGGCGGCCGGTGCGCCGCGTGAGGTCCTTCTCGAACATCGAGACGTCGCCGAGCGTCGCCGACATCAGGATGAACTGCGCCTGGGGAAGTTCCAGGATCGGGATCTGCCAGGCCCAGCCTCGGTCGCCCTCGGCGTAGAAGTGGAACTCGTCCATGACGACCTGGCCCACATCGGCGTGCTTGCCGTCCCGCAGCGCGATGGAGGCCAGGACCTCGGCGGTGCAGCAGATGACCGGGGCGTCGGAGTTCACGGAGGCGTCGCCGGTGAGCATGCCGACGTTCTCGGTGCCGAAGATCTTGCACAGCTCGAAGAACTTCTCCGAGACGAGTGCCTTGATCGGCGCCGTGTAGAAGGTGACCTCGTCGCGGGCGAGCGCCGCGAAGTGCGCAGCCGCGGCGATCATGCTCTTGCCCGAGCCGGTGGGCGTCGAGACGATCACGTTCGCACCCGAGACCACCTCGATCAGCGCCTCCTCCTGGTGGGGGTAGAGGGTGAGACCGCGTTCCCCGGCCCACGACTCGAAGGCTTCGTAGAGGGCGTCGGGGTCTGCGGTCTGCGGCAGCTGATCGATAAGGGTCACGCCCCCATCTTGCCTGTCGTCGCACGTGATGGGGGAATCGGATGTTCGTCGAAAGATCACGAACGCTACGCTGTGGCGCCGACGACGCGTCAGCGTGCACGGGCAACTGGACAGCTGCACAAGAGGAATAGGGCGGAAAACGGCCATGATGGGACCAGCACACTCACTGTCGGGGGCCGCGGCCTGGCTCGGCGTCGGAGCGGCCGCCGCCGCGGCCGGTCACACCATGCCCTGGCCGGTTCTGCTGGTCGGCGCGCTGATCTGCGCCGGTGCCGCTCTCGCCCCGGACCTGGACCACAAGGCCGCCACCATCTCGCGCGCCTTCGGACCGGTGTCACGAAGCCTGTGCGAGATCGTCGACAAACTCTCCTACGCCGCCTACAAGGGCACCAGGAAGCCGGGCGACCCCCGGCGCTCCGGCGGTCACCGCACGCTGACACACACCTGGCTGTGGGCGGTGATGATCGGCGCGGGTACCGCTGTGCTGGCGATAACCGGCGGCCGCTGGGCGGTCCTGGCCATCCTCTTCGTGCACATGGTCCTCGCCATCGAGGGGCTGCTGTGGCGGGCCGCACGCGGTTCGAGCAGCGATGTCCTGGTCTGGCTGCTCGCGGCGACGAGCGCGTGGATCCTCGCCGGCATCCTGGACAAGCCGGGCAACGGCGCGGACTGGCTGTTCACGGCGCCGGGCCAGGAGTACCTGTGGCTCGGCCTGCCGATCATCCTCGGCGCCCTGGTGCACGACATCGGGGACGCGCTGACGGTGTCCGGCTGCCCGATCCTGTGGCCCATCCCGGTCGGCCGCAAGCGCTGGTACCCGATCGGCCCGCCCAAGGTGATGCGCTTCCGTGCGGGCAGCTGGGTCGAGCTCAAGGTGCTGATGCCGGTGTTCATGCTGCTGGGCGGCGTGGGCTGCGCGGCCGCGCTGAACGTCATCTGAGGCCGTCTCCTCCCCGGAGACTCCGACGCCTCGGCGGGCAGCCGCTTCGGCCCTGGGCGTCGGGCTCGGCAGGCGGGACGTCCTTCGCTCAGGAGACGGCACCGTCCCGATCAGGGGTTCTCCGCCGTGCCCGACCCCGGCTCCCCGCCTCCGTATCGCCGCTCGAACTGGGCGATGCGGCCCTCCGAGTCCACCGTGCGGGCCTTGCCCGTGTAGAACGGGTGGCTCTCCGAGGAGATCTCGACGTCCACGACCGGGTAGGTCTCGCCGTCGTCCCAGTCGATGGTCCGCTCGCTCGTCGCGGTGGAGCGCGTGAGGAAGGCGTAGCCGGCGCTGCGGTCGCGGAAGACCACGGGGTGGTAGTCGGGCTGCTTGTCCTGCTGCATGGGTGCTCCTTGGGGGAGGGCCGGACCGGGCGCCGGTCAGCCGGACACGGCGTCCTCGTCGACGATGTGCATCGCGGCCTCCTCGGCCGAGGCCGCGGCGCCGTCGATGCCGATGTCCGTGGCGATGAGCCCGCTCTCCTCGTCCTCGTGCGCGCCTTCGTTCGGGGCGACGAGACGGCCCGAGCGGAGGGCACCCACCTCGTTGTCGAGGGGTTCTCCGTCGGTGCCCGCGCAGTCCCCGATGCCGTCTCCGTCGGGTTCGGCGACATCGGGCAGCTCCTCGGCGAGGCGCTGGTCCAGGGTCTCGCCCGCCCGGCGCTCCGAGGCGGTCACTCCGCGATTCTCCACCGCCCACGGCCGCTCCGGCGGGGACCAGCCACGGTCCAGTGGGTCACTGACACCGTCGGCGACCAGTGTGTCCTCGCCGTCGAGCAGCCCCGCGTCGTCCTGTACCTCGGATCCGTCGGGTTGGTAGACGTCGTCTCCCCATCCGTCGGCGCTGTCCACGGCTACCTCCAGGGGGTGCGGACGGGACCGGTGCCGCCGTACTCGACGACGGGCCCGCGGGCCACAGGACACGGGCGTCGCCCCGAGGGAACCGGGTGGTTCCCGGGAGTCCCCGAGCGGGTGTCCACGTCCAGGGTTCCACCCCCCTTCGCCACCGCGCAACGCCACAGGGGCCGACCAGCAGTGCCACAAGGGTCGACGTCCGGCCCCGTCGGCCTCTCGCGGGGTGCGCCGAGGGCCGGTGCGACCCGGCCTCCGCCGGGACCGCGACGCGGCTCCCGGCGAGAAGCGGGACACAACCGGCCGGAGCCCACTGCCGGGCCCGGTCCGCATCGGCCCACTCCGCTGAGCGGCGGGACGAGAGCGGCGCGGGACACCCGGCGGGCGGGTCCGCGCCGGTCCGGTCCACCGTGCGGGCGGGAGCGGACCGGCACGTCGGCCGCCGGGCCGGGCACGGTCCGGCAGCGGGCCGGGTACGGTCCGGCCGGAGCTCTCCGCTCACCCGTGCCAGGACCTCCACAGCGCCGCGTACGCGCCGTCCGCCGCGACCAGTTGCTCGTGGCTGCCGAGTTCGCTGATGCGGCCGTTCTCGACGACGGCGATGACGTCCGCGTCATGGGCGGTGTGGAGGCGGTGGGCGATGGCGACGACGGTGCGGCCGTCGAGGACCCGGGCCAGCGAGCGTTCCAGATGGCGGGCCGCCCGCGGGTCCAGGAGCGAGGTCGCCTCGTCCAGGACCAGGGTGTGCGGGTCGGCCAGCACCAGCCGGGCCAGTGCGATCTGCTGGGCCTGGGCCGGAGTGAGCGCGAACCCGCCCGAGCCGACCTCGGTGTCCAGACCGTCGTCCAGCGCCCGCGCCCAGCCGTCCGCGTCGACCGCTCCGAGAGCCGCCCACAACCGGGCGTCGAACGCGTCGGCCGGAGCCTCGGCCGGCGCCTCCTGGTCCGTGCCGTGCCGGGCGTACGGGACGGCGAGCAGCAGGTTGTCGCGCAGGGAGCCCACGAAGACGTGGTGTTCCTGGTTGACCAGGGCCACGTGCGAGCGGACCTTCTCGGCGGGCATCCGGGACAGTTCGGCGCCGCCGAGCGTGATCCGGCCGTCCCGGGGCGCGTAGATCCCGGCGAGCAGCCTGCCCAGCGTGGACTTGCCCGCGCCGGACGGGCCGACCAGGGCGAGCCGGGTGCCGGGCGCGACCGCCAGGGAGACCTCGCGCAGGACGTCCACGCCCTCGCGGTAGCCGAAGTGCACCCGGTCCGCGTGGACGTCGCGTCCCTCCGGCGCCACCGCCGGATCGCCGGCGGCCGGCTCGATGTCCCGGACACCGACCAGCCGGGCCAGCGAGACCTGGGCGACCTGCAGCTCGTCGTACCAGCGCAGGATCAGTCCCACCGGGTCGACGAGCATCTGCGCGATCAGCGCGCCCGTCGTCAGCTGGCCCACCCCGATCCAGCCCTGGAGGGCGAGGAACCCGCCGATCATCAGGACCGAGCAGAGCACCGTCACATGCGTGATGTTGACGACCGGGAAGAGGACCGACCGCAGCCAGAGCGTGTAACGCTCCCATGCCGTCCACTCCTGGACCCGGCGGTCCGACAGCTCGATGCGGCGCCTGCCCAGGCGGTGCGACTCGACGGTGCGGCCGGCGTCGACCGTCTCGGCGAGGACGGCGGCGACGGCGGCGTAGCCAGCGGCCTCCGAGCGATAGGCGGACGGCGCGCGCTTGAAGTACCAGCGGCACCCCACCACCAGCAGCGGCACGGCGACCAGCACGGCGGGGGCGAGCGCCGGGGCGGTCACGGTGAGCCCGGCGAGCAGCAGCGCCGCCCACACCACACCGATGGCCAGTTGCGGCACGGCCTCGCGCATGGCGTTGGCGAGCCGGTCGATGTCGGTGGTGATGCGGGACAGCAGGTCGCCCGTCCCGGCCCGCTCCAGGACGCCGGGCGGCAGCCCGACCGACCGCACGAGGAAGTCCTCGCGCAGATCGGCCAGCATGCGCTCGCCGAGCATGGCGCCGCGCAGCCGCACCTGCCGGACGAACACGGCCTGGATGACCAGCGCGACGACGAACAGGGCGGCGGTGGCCTCCAGATGGAGGTCGCGCGCGTGGTCCGAGACCCGTTCGACCACCGAGCCCAGCAGATAGGGCCCGGCCATCGAGGCCACGACGGCCACGGTGTTGACGGCGACCAGGAGCAGGAAGGCCCTGCGGTGCCGTTGGAACAGTTCGGTCACGTAGGCGCGTACGGTCGCGGGCGCGCCGACGGGCAGCGTGTTCGCCGTCGTCGGGGCGGCCGGGTCGTACGCCGGTGGCGCCACGCCGATCATGCGGTCTCCTCGATTTCTTCCAGTACGCCGTCCAGAACGGCCTCGTCGTCCACGGTCACGCCGCCGAGAGCGGCCTGTGCCGCTGCCTCGGCGGCGGCCTCCTCATCGGTCTCGCGGGTCACCACGGCCCGGTAGCGCGGCTCGTCGCGCACCAGATCGCGGTGCACGCCGACCGCGACGACCTCGCCGTCGTGGACCAGGACGACTCGGTCTGCCTGGTCCAGGAGCAGCGGTGAGGAGGTGAGGACCACGGTGGTGCGCCCGGCGCGCAGCGCGCGCACCCCATCGGCGATCCGGGCCTCGGTGTGGGAGTCGACCGCGGACGTCGGCTCGTCCAGGACGAGCACCTCCGGGTCCGTGATCAGCGACCGGGCCAGCGCGAGCCGCTGACGCTGGCCGCCGGACAGGGAGCGCCCGCGTTCGGTGATGCGGGCGTCCATCGGGTCCCCGGCGTCCAGCGAGCCCTGCGCGAGCGCGTCCAGCACGTCGCCGCACTGGGCGGCGGCCAGCGCCGCGGCGGCGCTCACGAGACCCGACGCGGGTACGTCGAGCAGCTCGCGCAGTGAGCCGGACAGCAGCACCGGGTCCTTGTCCTGGACGAGGACCGCGGTGCGGGCGGAGTCCAGGGGCAGGTCGTCCAGCGGTACGCCCCCGAGCACCACCGAGCTGTTCCGCGGCACGCCCCCGACGAGCACCTCGGCGCCCCGCTCGGAGGCATGGCCGCCCAGCCGCTCGGCCAGCAGCCCCGCCGCGTCCGGGTCGCCGCACACCACGGCGGTCAACCGCCCCGCGGGAGCGAGCAGCCCGGTCACGGGGTCGTACAGATCGCCGGACGGGACTTCAGCGGCGCGCGAGCCGTCGCTGTCCATGGCCCGTTCCAGGGACAGGACCCGGGCGGTCCGCCGGGCCGACGGACGCGAGAACGAATAGGCCATGGCAATCTCTTCGAAATGTCGCAAAGGGTACGTAAGGAGCATTACGGCGCTGTAGACGGTGACCAGTTCGCCGACCGTGATCCGGCCGTCGCGGGCCAGCTGCACACCACGCCAGACGACGGCGATCATCAGCAGACCGGGCAGCAGCACCTGGATCGCCGAGATCAGCGACCACATGCGGGCGCTGCGCACGGCGGCCCGGCGGACCTCCTGGGAGGCGCGGCGGTAGCGGTCGAGGAAGAGTTCCTCGCCGCCGATGCCGCGCAGCACCCGCAGGCCGGCGACGGTGTCGGAGGCCAGCTCGGTGGCGCGGCCCGCCTTCTCCCGCTGGAAGTCGGCGCGCCGGGTGGCGCGGGGCAGCAGCGGAAGCACGGCGACCGCCAGCACGGGTACGCCCACGGCGACGATCACGCCGAGCGCCGGCTGATAGACGACCAGGCCGACGCAGACCAGCACCACGGTCACGGCCGCCGCCGTGAACCGCGACATGCCCTCCACGAACCAGCCGATCCTCTCGACGTCGCCGGTGGAGACCGCCACCACCTCGCCCGCCGCCACGCGCCGCGTCAGCGCGGAGCCCAACTGCGCGGTTCTGCGGGCCAGCAGTTGCTGGACGCGCGCCGCCGCGGTGATCCAGTTGGTGACCGCCGCGCGGTGCAGCATGGCTTCGCCCAGGGCGATGCACGCGCCGCACAGCACCATCAGAGCGCCGGTCAGGGCGAGCCGGGTGCCGGAGTGGTCGATGACGGACTGGACGGCCAGACCGACACAGAACGGCAGTACGGAGACGGCCACGAAGTGCAGCAGGCCCCAGGCGAGGGCCTTGAGCTGACCGCCGAGCTGGTTCCGACCGAGCCACCACAGGAAGCGGGGACCTGAGCGCGTGTCCGGCACACCCGGGTCGGGATACGGAAGGTCTTGGATCTGCATGACATCCCAGTGGCTCGTCAGGGGGTGGAGGGAGCCGCGGATCTCGGCAACCTTCCGGCCGTGGGGGCCGGTAGCAAACCGTGAAAGGTTCGCGTCGCAACGTGGTCGGTAGCAAACGATTTTCCGGGCAAGGGGAAGGAATTGGCCCCACCGGCCCCGGTCGGCCGGGACGGGGGGAGAGGGCGATTCGTCCGAGACGTGGTGCGAGGATGGGCGGCATGCGAAAGAACGGTGCGATGCGTACGGGGCTCGCGGCAGTGGTCTGCGGGGTCGTCGCGGTCACTCTGTCGGCCTGCGGTGGCTCGGCGGGCGGGAGCGGGACGAAGGGGCGCGCGGGATCGGGTGGCGCGGCGGCCCGTACGAACGCGCCCGCGGTCGATCCGAAGCGCATCCCCGATGTGGGTGACAAGCTCCAGCGGAAGATCCCGTCCGAGTCCCGGCAGGTCCTCGCGGTCTACGGCGAGGGCAGGGATTCCGCGAAGTCCACCGTGGTGCTGTACACGAAGTCGGGCACGACCTGGAAGAAGACCCGCAGCTGGGCCGCGCACAACGGGAAGAAGGGCTGGACCACCGACCATCACGAGGACGACAAGCGCAGCCCGGTCGGCGTGTTCACGCTCAGCGACGCCGGTGGTGTGCTCGACGACCCGGGCGCCCGGCTCCCGTACACGCAGTCGGAGGGCTTCCAGGCACCGCACTACTGGGCGAAGTCGCACTGGCACGACTTCGACTACGTCATCGCCATCGACTACAACCGCCTCAAGGGCAATCCGCCGGACGACCCGACCCGCCCGTGGGGCGATGAGAAGGGCGGCGGCATCTGGCTGCACATGGACCACGGCAGCGGCACGTCGGCGTGCGTGAGTCTGTCCAAGCCGGGCATGGAGTACCTGCTGCGCACCCTCGACCCGGATCAGCATCCGGTCATCGTGATGGGGGACAAGGCGGACCTGAAGGCCTGACCCATCGCTCCGGGGCGCCGCCGATTCGCCGTTCCAGCGCGCCGGGGCACCATTGCGGACAGCCCAACCGCCCCGTAGAACACCGCACATGAGTAGACCGGTCATCATGTCCATGCTCGCCGGAGTGATCCTCGTGGCGGGCACCCTTCTCGGGGCGGGCCCGGCCCCGGCGGCCCCCACGTCCGTCGCGGCTCATGCGTCCGGCGCACCCGCCGTCGCTCGATCCGTCGACGTGCCCGCCGAGTTCGGCAGCGACTGGCACGACCCCGTCACCGCTTCCCCGCCCGTCGGCAGGCCCGCCGGTACCCCCTGTGAAGTGCCCCTCGTCGAGGCGCAGTTCCGTGACTTCACGCCCTACACGGGCACATACACCCCGCCGAAGGGCTGCGGCGACCGCTGGAGCAAGGTGGTGCTCCGGCTCGAAGGCAAGGTCAAGGGGCGCCAGTTCGACCGCCTCGGGTATCTGCACGTCGGCGGGGTGGAGATCCTCCGTACCTCCACCCCGGAGCCGTCGCCCGACGGGATCGCGTGGTCCGTCGAGAAGGACGTGACGCGCTACAGCGACACGTTCCGGCGGAGCCGCGACGTCGAGATGCTCATCGGGAACGTCGTCGACGACACGTACACGGGCGTCCTCGACGTCAGGGCCACGCTGACGTTCTACGCGGGCAGGCCCGCCGCGACCCCCGACCGTGTCCTGACCCTCCAGGACGGCACCCTGACCACCCCGCGCAACAGCGAGCGCGTGATCGCCGAGGTGTACGCGACCGGGTCCGGTGGCGGCTGCGAGGAGTACTGGTATCTCACGGTCCCGGACGAGGCCCCGTACTCCTGCAAGGCGGACAACGGCCCCTATCGCGAGGTGCAGATCAGTGTCGACGGCCAACTCGCCGGAATCGCCGAGCCGTTCCCCACGGTGTGGACCGGCGGCTGGTCCAACCCCTTCCTCTGGTACGTGATTCCGGGGCCCCGCGCGTTCGACGTCAAGCCCGTCGAGTACGACCTGACCCCGTTCGCCGGTCTGCTCAACGACGGGCGTCCGCACCGGATCGACGTCTCGGTCGTGGGCGTCCCCGAGGGGCAGTCCGGCTGGAGCGTGCCGGTCAACGTGCTCGTCTGGCAGGACGCGCGGCGCGCCCACGTGGGCGGTGCCCTCACCCGGGCCGAGGCGGGCGACCTCGCCAACTCTTCGACGTACAAGCCCGGTTCGGAGAGTCGGCTCGACACCGAGGGAGGGCACCGTCTGACGGTCGCCGGATACCTCGACACCTCGCACGGCAGGGTGCGGACCACCGTCAGCCGGACCCTCGCGCACACCTCCGCGCACCGCTGGACCGACGGCGAGACCACGGACGGCCTGAAGGCGAGGTGGACCGACGACGAGAGGGTCACCGTCGACGGGCGCGGCCCCGCCGTGACGACGTACACCCGGCGCACGTACACGATGGACGGCACGACGACCCTCGGCGCGGACGACCGGCTGCGGACCGTGCTGACACTCGGCGACCGGGCCGCCGTGGCCGAGGCGACGGCCGGCCGGCGCACCGCGTGGTCACGGTTCGAGGACACCTACACGGGCGACGCGACGTACACGGCGAACGTGCCGCGCGACCAGCGCCACGCGGTCGCCACGACGAGCGAGCGCTATCGCCTGTACGGCTCGGCGGGCTGCTACGACCGCTCCCTCGGCACCGTGCAGGGGGTGCTGACGGAGGATCGCACCGGCTGCTGAGCCGGGCGCCGACGGGCCGCGGTTCCCCGGGGCCCGCCGGCCCGGGTCACCCGGGCCGGCCCTTGGCCGCGGGACGGGTCGCGTGCTCCAGCGCCAGCAGGGCGGAGTAGTAGCCGCGGCCCGTCACGTGATCCATGCCCACCTCGCACATACGGTTCGCCGACAGATGCGCGTCGAAGTCGCGGGAGGTCACGAACGCCGCCTCCTCGCGGGTGGCCGACTCGGTGAGTTCCCGGTGGAGCATGCCGCGGTCGCCCGCGAAGGCGCAGCACCCGGCGTCGTCGGGCACCACCACCTCGTCGGCGCACGCCTCGGCCACCGCACGCAGCTGTGCCTCGTCGCCCAAGTGCCGCATGGAGCAGGTCGGGTGGAGCACCGCGGAGCCGAGGACGCGGTGCACGGTGAGGTGGGGGAGGAGCTCCTCGGCGGCCCACACCAGCGAGTCGACGACCGTCAGCCCGGCGTGCAACTCCCGGTTGTCGGCGGTCAGATACGGAACGACCTCCCGCGCGATGCCGAGCGTGCAGGACGAGGCGTCCACGACGAGCGGCAGTCTGCCGCCGGCGGTCCAGCCCCAGGCGGCCTCGACGACGCGGTTGGCCATCACGGCGTTGCCCGCGTCGTACCCCTTGGAGTGCCAGATCGTCGCGCAGCACGTGCCCTTCACGTCGTCAGGGATCCAGACCGGCTTTCCCGCTCGCTCGGAGACCGCGACGACGGCCCGCGCGAGCGACACGTCTCCGGGGCCGGCGAAGATGCGGTTGACACAGGCCGGGTAGTAGACGGCGACGGCCCCCACGCGAGCGGTGGCCGGCATGGCGGAGGTGGCGGCTCCCGGCATCCGCGGCAGCCATTCGGGCACGAGGTCCGGGCGTACGACCCTGCGCGCCGCGCGCGTCATGGAGGTGATCCGCCGGCTGCCGATCCGGTCCGCCGCGGCGACGGCCAGCCGGGCCGAGGCTTCGAGGGCGCGGAAGTGCCGCGCGGCCAGCGCGGCCGTCTTCTCCTCGCGCGGCGAGTGCCTGGCGTGCCGGAACTCCTTCATCAGGGCACCGGTGTCGATGCCGACAGGGCAGGCGAGCTTGCAGGTCGAGTCGCCCGCGCAGGTGTCCACGGCGTCGTAGCCGTACGCCTCCAGGAGGCCTTCCTCGACGGCGGAGTTGCCGGGCTGGCGCATCATCTCGCGGCGCAGCACGATCCGTTGGCGCGGCGTGGTCGTCAGGTCCTGGCTGGGGCAGGTCGGTTCGCAGAAGCCGCACTCGATGCACGGGTCGGCGATGGCCTCGACCCGCGGGATCGTCTTCAGGCCCCGCACGTGCGCCCGCGGATCACGGTCGAGCACGACGCGCGGCGCGAGCACTCCGTCGGGATCGATCAGCCGTTTCGTGCGCCACATCAACTCCGTAGCCCCGGCACCCCATTCGAGCTCCAGGAAGGGCGCGATATTGCGTCCGGTGGCGTGCTCGGCCTTCAGCGATCCGTCGAAGCGCTCGACGGTGAGCCGGCAGAACTCGTCCATGAAGGCTGCGTAGCGCTCCACATCGGCCGGCTCGGACGCGTCGAAGGCCAGCAGGAAATGCAGATTGCCGTGGGCGGCGTGGCCCGCGACGGCGGCGTCGAAGCCGTGCCGGGTCTGGAGTTCCAGCAGCGCCTCGCAGGCCTCGGCCAGCCGCTCGGGGGGCACCGCGAAGTCCTCCGTGATCAACGTCGTGCCGGAGGGACGGGCACCGCCGACCGCCGTGACGAACGCCTTGCGGGCCTTCCAGTAGCCGGCGACGATCCGCTGGTCGCGGGTGAAGGAGTTCGCCACCGAGGGCACGGGGGACACCAGGGGGAGCCCCTCCAGCAGCGCGCGGCCCCTTGCCTCGTACGCGTCCTGCGTGGCCTCGTCCGGAGCGCGGAACTCGACGAGCAGCGCGGTCGTCGGGCCGGGGAGAGCCGCCCAGTCCCCGGGCACGCCCTCGACGCTCACCGAGGCGCGCAGCGTGTTGCCGTCCATCAGCTCGACGGCCGAGGCGCCCGCGGCGGTGAACAGGGGCACGGCGGCGGCCGCGGCCGGCAGCGAGCCGAAGAAGAGCAGCGCGGCGGAGACCCGTCGTTCCAGCGGCAGCGTGTCGAAGACGACCTCCGAGATGAAGCCGAAGGTGCCCTCCGAGCCGACCATCAAGCCGCGCAGGATCTCGACGGGCGTCGAGCCGTCGAGGAAGGCGTCCAGGCGGTAGCCGTTGGTGTTCTTGATCGCGTACTTGGCGCGGATGCGGGCGACGAGTCCGGCGTCGGACTCGATCTCCGCCTTGAGCTCCATGAGCCCGGCGCACAGGACCGGTTCGGCATGCGCGAGCCGGTCGTCGGCGTCCGGCTCCGCCGTGTCCACGACCGTGCCGGTGGGCAGGACGAAGGTGAGCGACGCGAGCGTGCGGTACGAGTTGCGGGTGGTGCCCGCCGTCATGCCGGAGGCGTTGTTCGCGACCACGCCGCCGACCGTGCAGGCGATCGCGCTGGCCGGATCGGGACCGAGCACGCGCCCGTGCCGGGCGAGCGCGGCGTTGGCGCGCGCGACGGTCGTGCCCGGGGCGATACGGGCCCGCGCTCCGCCGTCCAGGACCTCGACGCCCGTCCAGTGCCGACGTACGTCGACGAGGATGTCCTCGCCCTGCGCCTGGCCGTTGAGCGAGGTCCCCGCCGCGCGGAACACCACCTCGCGGCCCTTGCCGTGCGCGTACGAGAGCACGGCCGAGACGTCGTCGATGTCCTCGGGGACCACGACGACCCGCGGCACGAAACGGTAGGGGCTGGCGTCGGAGGCGTAGCGCACGAGGTCGGAGATCCTGGTCAGCACCTTGTCGGCGCCGAGCAGTGCGATCAGGTCACCGCGCAGTGGCTCGGGGGTGCCCCCGGCCCGGTCCTCGGGGACCCGGTCGGCGGCCGGGGCCTCGCGGTGTCCGTCGGGGCGCAGTGCGTCGGGGTCGGGCTCCAGCAGAGGCATCGCGCACCCTTCCCTCTCGGGCTCATCGAGCGGCGCGCTCCCGTGCTCGACCGGTCCGGCGGCGGTGTTCCGCCCCCGGTCGGCCTCAGCGGCGGTGTTCCGTCCTGAACCGTCTCAGCAACGGTGTTCCGCCCTCGGCATGCCGTCCACCAAGGTGTCCAGCAGCCCGCCGAGCACCTCGCGCTGCTCGTCCGTCAATGGAGCCAGGATCTCCTCCGCGGCGCCGCGGCGCGCGGCGCGCAGTCCGCGCAGTGCCTCGCGTCCCTCGTCCGTGACCTCGATACGGATCACCCGGCGGTTGGTGGGGTCGGGCGCCCGGCGCACCCTGCCGCTCGCCTCCAGGCCGTCGACCAGCGTGGTCACGGCGCGCGGCACCACTTCGAGGCGCTCGGCGAGATCGGCCATGCGGGGTGGTGAGCTGTAGTGCGCGAGGGTGCGCAGCAGGCGTGACTGGGCGGGTGTGATGCCCAGCTCGCGCTGCTCCAGATGGCGCTTCTGGATGCGGTGCACGCGGCGCGTCAGGCGCAGCAACTGCTCGGCGAGCAGACCGTCGGCATCGGGGGTGGTCATGCGGGAACAATATCAGGATGCCGTTCATTGTGAGTATAGGTAACAATGAGCTAGGCTCCGTCAGTCGTCGGAACCTCACTGATGTCCCGGTCGTCCCATTTCCCTAGGAGTCCATTGCGTCCCGACCAGTCAGCCTGGAGCCCGCCACCTGTCGACAAGGAACAGCCACGGCAGGTGCGCCGCATCCTCAGTCTCTTCCGGCCCTACCGCGGCCGCCTCGCGATCGTCGGCCTGCTGGTGGGCGCCGCGTCCCTCGTGTCCGTCGCCACGCCCTTCCTGCTGAAGGCGATCCTGGACACCGCGATCCCCCAGGGCCGCACGGGTCTGCTGACCCTGCTGGCGCTCGGCATGATCCTGAGCGCCGTCCTGAGCGGTGTCTTCGGCGTCCTGCAGACCCTGATCTCCACGACCGTCGGCCAGCGCGTGATGCACGATCTGCGCACAGCGGTCTACGGTCGCCTCCAGCGCATGTCGCTGGCCTTCTTCACCAGGACGCGCACGGGCGAGGTCCAGTCGCGCATCGCCAACGACATCGGCGGCATGCAGGCGACCGTCACCTCCACCGCCACCTCGCTGGTCTCCAACCTCACCAGTGTGGTCGCCACGATCGTCGCGATGATCGCCCTGGACTGGCGCCTGACCGTCGTCTCCCTGCTCCTGCTGCCGGTGTTCGTGTGGATCAGCCGCCGGGTCGGCAACGAACGCAGGAAGATCACCACGCAGCGCCAGAAGCAGATGGCGGCGATGGCCGCCACCGTCACCGAATCGCTCTCCGTCAGCGGCATCCTGCTCGGGCGCACCATGGGCCGGGCCGACTCGCTCACGAAATCCTTCGCGGAGGAGTCCGAGGGCCTCGTCGACCTCGAGGTGAGGTCGAACATGGCGGGGCGCTGGCGCATGTCCGTCATCGGCATCGTCATGGCCGCCATGCCCGCCGTCATCTACTGGACCGCGGGCGTCGCCCTCCAGCTCGGCGGCCCCTCGATCTCGATCGGCACGCTCGTCGCCTTCGTCTCGCTCCAGCAGGGACTGTTCCGGCCGACGGTCAGCCTGCTGTCCACGGGTGTGCAGATCCAGACCTCGCTCGCGCTGTTCCAGCGCATCTTCGAGTACCTCGACCTGCCCATCGACATCACCGAACCCGACAGCCCCGTCCACCTCGACCAGGTCAAGGGCGAGATCCGCTTCGAGGACGTCGAGTTCCGCTACGACGACAAGGGTGCCCCGATCCTCGACGGCATCGACATCACCGTCCCGGCCGGCGGCAGCCTCGCCGTCGTCGGACCGACCGGCTCCGGCAAGTCCACCCTCAGCTATCTGGTGCCGCGGCTGTACGACGTCACGGGCGGGCGCGTGACCCTCGACGGGGTCGACGTCCGCGACCTCGACTTCGACACCCTCGCGCGCGCGGTCGGCGTCGTCTCCCAGGAGACGTACCTCTTCCACGCCTCGGTCGCCGAGAACCTGCGCTTCGCCAAGCCGGACGCCACCGAGGAGGAGCTGCACGCGGCGGCGCGGGCGGCCCAGATCCACGACCACATCACCTCGCTGTCCGACGGGTACGACACGGTCGTGGGCGAGCGCGGCCACCGGTTCTCCGGCGGCGAGAAGCAGCGCCTCGCCATCGCCCGCACGATCCTGCGCGACCCGCCCGTGCTCATCCTCGACGAGGCGACCAGTGCCCTGGACACCCGTACGGAGCACGCCGTCCAGGAAGCCATCGACGCCTTGTCGGCCAACCGCACCACGCTCACCATCGCGCACCGGCTGTCCACGATCCGGGGCGCCGACCAGATCGTGGTCCTCGACTCGGGCCGCGCGGTCGAGCGCGGCACGCACGAGGAACTGCTGGCGCAGGAGGGGCGCTACGCCGCCCTGGTGCACCGGGACGCCCAACTGGAGCCGACAAGATGACGATATGTCGGGTTTGTATGCTTTAGCGGGTTACCGTGCCCGTTATGCAGACGAACACTCCGCCACCGAGCACGATTCGACTGACGCGCCGGGGCCGGGTCGCCCTCATCGCGACCGGAGCCGTCGTGGCGGCCACCGCCGTGGCGGTGCCGCTGCTGAGCATGGGAAACGAGGACGCGCCCCCGACGTCGCTCGTCATTCCGGAGGGCTGGCGCTCCGGCCAGGTCTACGCGGCCGTCGACAAGGCCCTCCGGGTGCCCGCGGGCACCACCAAGAAGTCCCTCGCCAAAGCCGCCCTCAAGCTGCCGAACGACGCCCGGGGCAACCCCGAGGGCTATCTCTTCCCGGCGACGTATCCGCTCGGCGAGAAGACGACCCCGGAGTCGCTCCTGACGTTCATGGTCGGCACCGCGAACAAGAAGTTCAACGGAGCGCCGATCGCGGCGGGCGCGCAGCGCAACGCGATGAACGTCTATCAGGCGGTCACCATCGCGAGCATCGTTCAGGCCGAGGCGGCGACCAAGGCGGACATGGGCAAGGTGGCCCGGGTCGTCTTCAACCGCCTGGAGCGCGGTATGCCGTTGCAGATGGACTCCACCATCAACTACGCGCTGAACCGCTCCACCCTGAGCACCAGCCAGGCCGACACGAGGATCAACAGCCCCTACAACTCGTACCGGCGCATGGGCCTGCCGCCCACACCGATCGCCAACCCCGGCGAGGACGCGATGCGTGTCGCGATCAGCCCACCCCCGGGCGACTGGCTGTACTTCGTCACCGTCAAACCGGGCGACACGCGCTTCACGGCCAGCTACGAGGAGCACCAGCGCAACGTCGCCGAGTTCAACCGGAACCACCGGAGCGCGTCCCCCACGGCGCCCGCTTCCACGGCGTCCGCTTCCACGGCTGCCGCTCCCACGGCGTCCGCTTCCACGGCTGCCGCTCCCACGGCGTCCGCTCCCACGGCGTCCGCTTCCACCGCTGCCGCTCCCACGGCGTCCGCTTCCACCGCAGCCGCTCCCACCGTGGTTCCCACCGCGGCCTCTCCCGCGCGTTGAGCACCGCGTGGGGGCATCACGCGGCGACCGGCGCGCCCGCCAGCAGCCGCCTGATGTCCCGTACGGCGGCCCGTCCGGCCCGGTTGGCGCCGATGGTGCTCGCCGACGGTCCGTAGCCCACCAGGTGGATCCGCGGATCGGCGACCACACGTGTCCCCTCGACGCGGATGCCACCACCCCGCTCGCGCAGCCGCAGCGGCGCCAGATGGTCGATGGCGGCCCGGAAACCGGTCGCCCACAGGATCACGTCGGCGTCCACGCGCCGCCCGTCCGCCCACACCACGCCGTCCGGGGTGATCCGGTCGAACATCGGCCGCCGCTCCAGCACGCCGTCGGCCAGCGCCTGTCGGATCGCGTCGTTCAGCGGCAGCCCGGTGACCGAGACGACGCTCCGGGGCGGAAGTCCCTGGCGGACCCGCTCCTCGACGAGCGCGACGGCGGCCCGGCCGAACTCCTCGGTGAAGGGGCCCTCGCGGAAGACCGGGGCGCTCCGCGTGACCCAGGTGGTCGTGGCGGCGTGGGAGGCGATCTCCATCAGATGCTGGGTGCCGGAAGCGCCGCCGCCCACGACGACCACGCGCTGCCCGGTGAACTCCTCGGGGCCCGGATACTGCGCCGTGTGCAACTGCCGCCCGCGGAAGGTCTCCTGGCCCGGATAGCGGGGCCAGAACGGGCGGTCCCAGGTGCCCGTGGCGTTGATCAGAGACCGGGTCGACCACGTACCGTCGCCGGTCTCCACGAGCAGGCGTCCATCGGGGCCCTCCCGGACGGCCCTGACATCGACCGGCCTGCGGACCCGCAGGTCGAAGGCGCGCTCGTAGGCGTCGAAGTACTCCGAGACGACCTCGGAGGACGGACGGGCCGGGTCGGCGCCCGTGAGTTCCCTACCGGGCAGGGCGTGCATCCCGTGCACCTTGCCGTACGTCAGCGACGGCCAGCGGAACTGCCAGGCGCCGCCGGGGCGCGGCGCGTGGTCGAGGACGACGAAGTCCCGATCGGGCTCGAAGCCGGTGCGCCGCAGGTGGAAGGCGGCGGCCAGACCGGCCTGTCCGGCGCCGATGACGACGACATCCACCTCACGCGCGCGTACCCCTGTGTCATTCACGCTTCTACCAACCGGACCGGTCTCCGGGATCTTCCCGCCGGGCGCCCCACTGTGAGCCACCCGGCGGGCCCACGGCAGCGACCGGCCGACCCTGCCGTCACTGTCACCGCCGGTCAGGGTCCTCCGGCTCTGCTTCACGCGCGGGACCCGTGCGATGTACGGGGCCCGCAGCCTTCCGCGCGACGCCCCGGATCCCTCCGCGCGACGCCCCGCAGCCTTCCGTGCGACGCACTGGATCCCTCCGCGCGACGCCCCGCAGCCTTCCGTGCGACGCACTGGATCCCTCCGCGCGACGCCCCGCATCCTTCCGTGCGACGCCCTGGATCACGTGCGGAATCCGTTGTATGGGAGAGGATTGAGGCATGTCCGATGCCTTCACCACGCACGTCCTGAACATCTCCTCCGGTTCGTCGGAGGCGATCGTCGACCTCACGCGCGACTGCGAGGCCTTCCTCCGCGAGGTCGCGGCGGGCCGTGACGGTCTCCTGAACGTCTTCGTACCCCACGCCACCGCCGGAATCGCCATCATCGAAACGGGCGCGGGCAGCGACGACGACCTCCTCGCCGCGCTGCACTCCCTGCTTCCCGCGGACGACCGCTGGCAGCACCGTCACGGCAGCCCCGGTCACGGCCGTGACCACGTCCTGCCCGCCATCGTCCCGCCGCACGCGACCCTGCCGGTGGTCGACGGGAGCCTGGAGCTGGGGACGTGGCAGTCGGTGTGCCTCGTGGACACGAACCGGGACAACCCCCACCGTGAGGTTCGCTTGTCGTTCCTCGGCTAGCCCGGGCGCGGCCGGGACTGCGGGGCCCTTCCCGGCCTCAGCCGGGCTTGCGCCACCCTCAGCCCGGCTTGCGCCACACGGAGATGTGCTTCGCGGAGTCCTGGGTGAACGGCGCCCCGTCCCAGTCCGCGACGCGCCGTTCCGGTTCGAGCCCCGCGATCCGTGCCATCAGGTCGAGTTCCGCCGGCCACGCGTACCGGTGCCGGGAGGCGCCGCGGCGATAGCGGCCGTCGTCGCCGTCGCGGGTGAGGTGGTGCGAGACGAGGATCTGCTCGACCAGGTCGAAGGTGTCGAAGCCGAGGTGCCCTTCGGAGACGTCGAACGGCACCGCGACCTGCCCGGGAGGCAGGAACCGCAGCGGCGGAACACCCAGTTCGATGACGAACCGGCCGCCAGGCGTCAGATGGCGCGCCGCGTTGCGGAAGCACTCGACCTGTTCGTCCTGCGTGAGCAGGTTCGTGATCGTGTTGTAGACGAGATAGACCAAGGTGAATTCGCCGGGGACGGCGGTCGTGGCCATGTCCCCGATGGCGACCGGGAGTCTGTCCTCGTCCACCTTGTGCCGCAGGACGGCCACCATGTGCTCGGACAGTTCGATGCCCACCACCGGCACGCCGCGTTCCCGGAGCGGGACGCCCACGCGTCCGGTTCCGATCGCGAACTCAAGTGCCTGGCCGTCTCCGGCGAGTTCGGCGAGGAAGGCGAGAGCCGGTCCGAGAGCGGCGGCCGAGGAGTTCTCGCTCTCCTCGGCGTCGTAGCGGTCGGCGGTCGCACGGGTCCACAGCTCGCTGCTCGTCATGGGAGGCCACTCTGGCGGGTGGGACGGGCCCTGTCGACGCGTTTTCGCTCCGGCTCCGAGCAACACCACCGGGGTCACCCGCATGTGCCGCGGCACCGATCCGGCCTCCTGTCGGCGCTGGTCGCTATGGTGCTGCCGAGTTGATCAGGGAGGCACCTGTGTCCGGTCTCGCGGAGGCGGGCGGGGACGGGAGGGGCAGGCGCATGGCCGAAGTCGAGGTCTCGTACGCGCAGGCGTGGGATGCCGAAGCGCGTCGCGAGTGCCGGCCGCTGTCCATGGAGGAGGCACGGAGGAAGGACAGCGACGGGCGGTCGTACGTGGTGATCCATCGGGCACCTGGGCGAGCCACACCCCTGACGGTGCACCTCGTGTCCTGGGGTGATCACTACGTCGGGCAATGGACCTACGACGAGGTGGGGCGTGTGACCCACGAGGCGGACCTGCGGCTGCTCGAAGCGGACCGCCTGTTTCTGCGGCGGCACGTGGAGAGGCGGTACTCCTCGCCGGACCAGCAGGACCGGGCACGCGACGCCTGGCGCCTCACGCTGGACCTGTTTCCCGACGGCAGGGGTACGAAGGTGCTGGAGGAGCGCGGTGACCACGGCGGTTCGTTCCGCACACGTGCCGACGTGCCGGAATCGGAGCGGTGGCGTCCCCGGTCGGATTTCGGTGTTCCTGCGGCCGGGATGCCGGGAGTCTCCGCGGAGCCCGGGCCGGGAGCGCGCACAGCCCAGGACGCGTGCGGCGAAGGACCGGAACCGCAGTCCCTGTGGAAGCCGCCCAGACCGGGTCGGCCGGCACTCGCCCTGAACGAACTCCTTCGGCCGGGCCGCCGGTTCACCTCGGAGTCCTGGGGCGAGATGACCGTCGAGGAGATTCGGCACATCGCCACGCTCCGGGTCCCCAGCGGCCGGCTGGTCGTCGCGGATCCCATGGACCGGGACGACTCCAGGCAGCTGACCGAGCGCATCCCGCCCGGTGAGTATCCCCTGCAGGCGGCCGTGCTCGTGGGTGAGGGCGACTACTACGGCGAACGGTTCCCGGTCACGGAGGAACCCCTGGTACGTCTGCTGATCGCCGCCGATCCGGCGGTCACGTGGGAGATGGGACTCGGCGAGGGCGAAGATCCCCGGCTGCTTCTGGACGGCCACGCCTACGGCTTCGGCACCGACGCCGCAACCGGTGGTTTCGCCGACGCCTCGGGCTGGAAGGTGCTGTCCGGGAAGATCCGGCGCTACTACGACGAGGGCGACGAAAGCGCCGCCGAGTTCGTCACGGACGGCTGCCTGCGTGCCACCGACGAGGAGACCGGTGGCGACCTGGTCTCCTTCTGCACCGGGGGCGACGGGACCTGGCCGGTCTGGCTCGGCCGCTCCGCCACCGGCGAACTGGTCGCGGTCGCTGTGATCACGTCGTTCGTCGATCTCCGACCCGTGTGACTGCCAGGATTCCCGGTGGGCACGGTGGGCACGGTGGGCACGGTGGGCACGGTGGACGCGGTGGACACGGTGGACCTGTTGGGCGCCGTGGACCTGTTGGACCCTTTGAACCCCACTGACCTGGGTGTTCCTGGCACGCCGGGCGGGGGAGAGGCGGCCCCACCGACTGCCGGTGGCTCAGTGCGGCTACTTCGCCGGGATCTTCTGCTCGAACCAGACGACCTTGCCGCTGCTGAGCCTCGTCGCTCCCCAGCGCAGGGCGAGTTGATTGACCAGGAACAGACCGCGGCCGCCCTCGTCCCCGAGGTCGGCGTGGCGCATCCGGGGCACCTGGGGCGAGTCGTCGGTCACCTCGCAGCGCAGTACATCGGTGCGCAGCAGCCGCAGCGAGAGGGGCCGCGAGGCGAAGCGCACGGCGTTCGTCACGACCTCGCTGACCATGAGTTCCGTCGGGTCGATCAGCGACTCGAGCCCCCAGCGGCGCAGGGCCCTGCGGGTCAGCCGGCGCGCCTGTCCCGCGGTCATCGGGTGCGGGGCGAGGTACCAGTACCCGACACTGTCGGGCGGGAAGCCCTCGAACCGGGCGGTGAGCAGGGCGATGTCGTCGTCCCGGGTCCCCGGGTTCAGGGTGCCCAGTACGTGGTCGCACAGCACTTCCAGCGAGGCGAGCCCCCGGGCGGTGCTCTGCAGCCGGACCCGTAGCGCCTCGACACCGCTTCCGATGTCCGTGTCGCGGGACTCGACGAGTCCGTCGGTGTACAGCACCAGGGTCGCCCCGGTGGGCGCGGCCATCTCCACCGCTTCGAAGACGACGCCGCCGACGCCGATCGGAGCACCGGGCGGGACGGCCAGCACCTCGGAGCGGCCGTCCTCGTGCAGCAGCACCGCGGGCGGGTGACCCGCGTTCGCCATCAGCAGGCGGTGCGATATCGGGTCGTAGATCGCGTAGAGGCAGGTCGCGATGTGGTCGCTGCCCAGCCGCTGGGCCTGCTCGTCGAGGTGGTGCAGGACCTCGTCGGGCGGCAGATCGAGTCCGGCGAGGGTCTGCACGATGGTGCGCAGCTGGCCCATGATCGCGGCGGAGGTCATCGAGTGGCCCATGACGTCGCCGACGATCAGGGCGACGCGGTTGCCGGGGAGCGGGATCGCGTCGTACCAGTCGCCGCCGACCTGGGCGGTCTTCGAGGCGGGCAGGTAGCGGCTGGCCAGCCGGACGCCGGTGGGCTCGGGCAGCGACGACGGGAGCATGGTGTGCTGGAGGGTGTCCGCCACGGCCGCCTCGTGGCCGTACATCACGGCCTTCTGGACCCCGAGCGCGGTGTGCGTCGCGAGCTGCGAGGCGACGAGCAGGTCGTCGCCGGTGAAGACGGGGCGGTCCGTCCCGCGGAGCAGGACGACCGTGCCCATGACGTGGTGGCGGCCCTGCAACGGAGCGATGATCAGGCGGTGGCCCGGGGGCGGCTTCACCGGTGGGTCCGCTCCCGCTCCGAGCAGTTCTGCGACGGCGGCCGCGTTGCCCGGCGCGTCACCGAACGCGGGCCGCCCGTCCCGCAGCAGTTGCGCGAGCCGGCCGCTGCCGGCCGGTTCGACCCGCTCGGCGACCTCGGGGAGCGGGGGCGCGGACGGAGCCCCGTCGAGGTGCGGCGCCGGCGGGGACGCCCGGTCCGCGCTGTGCAGCTGGAGGACGACGGGTGCCGCCGACTGCTCCGTGCCCAACGGCAGCGGATCGTCGAGGTGGATGAATATCGCGTCCGCGAACGCGGGCACGGCCGCCTGCCGCAGTTCCCGGAGTGTCTCGTCCAGATCCATCCCGCGGGCGATCCGGCGCGTCGCGACATCGAGGTACCGAAGACGGTCCGTCTGCGGCACGGCGCCGTCGGTCACCGCGGCAGGTGCGGCGAGGCCCTGCGGCGGGGTGTGCTCATGGGGGGTGTGGTGCTCGCTCACGCGTTCTGTCCCGTCCAGTGGGTGGCGCGGTCCGCGGCTCGGACCGGGCCTCCTCAGTCACACCTTCTGCAGCAGAGGAAGACCTGTTCCTCGGGCGGGACGTCGGCCACCGCGGGGGCGTACGTGTACGAGGTCTCCTTGACGATCTCGAAGCCCGCCGCCTCGATGACCTTGTGCAGGTCCTCCCGCAGGTAGCCGGAGACCCTGATCGTGTTCCCGAGGAACGGGATCGAGAAGTCGTCCACATCGGCCTCGACCATCGAGAGGACGAACAGGCCCTCGGGAGCGAGCAGATGGCGGACGGTCCGCAGGGCGAGAGGGATCTCCGCGCGCGGCAGCATCAGCAGCGAGAAGAAGGCGGCGACGGCGTCGAAGCGGCCGAGGTCGCGCGGGCCGCCCGGCCGCAGGTCGGCGAGGTCCAGCTGGTGGAACGTCGCGTCCGGGACGTATGCGCTCGCGAGCTTCACCATGCCGCCGGAGAGGTCGACGCCCACGACCTCGAACCCGGCGTCCGTCATCTGGCGCGCGGTCGGCACTCCCGTACCGCAGCCGAGATCCAGGACCCGCGCTCCAGCGGGCAGCGATCCGATGAGCCACTCACCCGCGGCGACTTGGCCCTCCTTGTGGGGAAAGGCCTCGTCGTAGCGGTCACCGATGGCATCGAAAGCCTCGGCCTGGCCGCTGCGATCGAGCCGGATGCTCTCGTAATCAGTCCCGTGATTGCTGTTGATCACGAAAGGAACCTTTCATCGGGCCTGTCGGATTATTCCATAACGCGGACGAAAGTGGCCATGACGGGATCTCCGAGCCTTATCGGTCGCTCAGGAGACGTCAATTCGAGACGATAGTCGTTCGGCGTTCGGCGAGATGCCCAAGTGTCCGAAACTGCTCGGTCCGCGGGAGAGGCCCGGCCCGGGCGCGCCCCCATGACCGGTGCCCGAACTCGCCCTGGCCGCAGGGAGGTTGGCGCATCGGTTCGATGATGAAGAGGCCGGAATCCGTCCGGGCGGCACGGGTGGCCGGAGCGATCCTCCGGGGCAACTCGCAGCCATGATCAGGGAATCGGTGAAGTCGCCGCCCTCTGGATGGAGTTGGAGCCCAGGGCGGTGGTGCGCCCCGCCCGTCCGCTCCGGGTCCGGACGCGACGTACGCGCCAGGAGTACGACGACCACCGCTCCGCCCGCGCGTATCCCCACCCGGTCCTGCCAGGGCAGGCCGGCCCGCCTCGCCGTACCGGAACGCCGCATTCGTGGAAGGATCGTGTTCAGTCCCGGGTCCGAGCGCGGCAGGGGCCGCCACGGTCCGCCCGTCGAAGGCCCCGGGCCTGCGGTACGTGCTCGCGTGGACCCGGAGGTTGCTGTGCCCGTACACCGCGTCGGACTGGTCGTCCACCAGGGGCGGAGCGCGGCCCGCGACGTCGCCCGCGCCGTACACGCCTGGTGCGACGCGCGAGACATCCGGTGCACCGAGATCGACGTCTGGGCCAAGGACCAGCGGCGTCGCGGTGGGCGTGCGGAGGCGGAGGCGGCCGGCAACCCGGACCTCGTCGTCACGCTCGGCGGCGACGGTACCTTCCTGCGCGGTGCCCGGATCGCCGTCAAGAGCGGCGCGAGCGTGCTGGGCGTCGACCTCGGCAAGGTCGGGTTCCTCACCGAGGTACCGGCGGCCGACGTCACGCGGGCGCTGCAGGCGGTCCACGACGGACAGGCCACAGTCGAGCAACGCATGACGCTGACCATGCGCGCCTCCCGGGCCCTGGAGATCCCCGAGGGCATGGAGGCCCTGCTCCAGTACGGACGGGGTGCCGGGCTGCCGCCGCCGCAGGTCAGAGCCGAGACGACGGAGGGGGACGGCTGGGGGGTGGCCCTGGACGTCACGGCTCTGAACGACGTGGTCCTGGAGAAGCTGGCCCGGGACCGCCAGGTCAGCGTCGGCGTCTACCTCGCCGGACAACTGCTCGCCTCCTACTCGGCCGACGCCTTCGCGGTCGCCACCCCCACCGGATCGACCGCCTACAGCTTCGCCGCCGGCGGCCCCGTGCTCTCCCCGCACATGGACGCCGTCGTCTTCACGCCGATCGCGCCGCACATGACCTTCAACCGCAGCGTGGTCGCCGCACCGGACGAGCCCGTCGCCCTGCGCGTGCTGCCCCACTCCGGCCAGGCCGCCGTCAGCATCGACGGCCAACTGCGCGGCGTACTCGACCCCGGAGACTGGATCGGTGTCTTCCGGGCTCCGCAGCGGGTGTGCCTCATCCGGCTGGGGCCCACCGACTTCTACGGCCGGCTGCGCGACCGCTTCCGCCTCACCGACGCTCCCGCCACGGCGGCCGACGGCGAGCCCGCCCCCTTCTTCCGCCCCGACTCCCCGATCCCCCCGGACCTCGCCGAGCTGCGCCTGCCTCCTCCTTCGGCGGCTCGCTGACGGTGCCGGGCCGCACCCCCCGCGGGCCGGCGCCGTTCGCGCCAGGCTGCCGACGCCGGGCGCGGTCGCCGGGGATTCCGGGGATTCCGGGAGAAACTGTCGATCCAGGAGCGTCCCGTTCGACGCATGGGTGAGAACGGAAACCACGGACCCGAGGAGCACCGGTCATGCCCGAGCTGCGCGTACACAACATCACGGTCTCGGTGGACGGCTACGCGGCCGGTCCCCGTCAGCGTCTGGAGCACCCGCTCGGCGAGGGCTTCGAGGGGATGCACGAATGGATGTTCGCCGCCATGCGTGACCTGGCCGACGGGAAGGGGGGAATCGACGTCGAGTACGTGGGGCGCGGTGAGGAGAACATCGGCGCCACGATCATGGGCCGCAATATGTTCGGGCCCCAGCGCGGACCGTGGGAGGACGAGTCGTGGACGGGCTGGTGGGGCCCCAACCCTCCGTACCACAACGACGTGTTCGTGCACACGCACCACCTGCGGCCCTCGGTGGCCATGGAGGGCGGAACGACCTTCCATTTCACCGACGAGCCCCCCGAGACGGTCCTCGCCCGGGCCTTCGAGGCGGCGGCGGGCAAGGACGTCCGGCTCGGCGGGGGACCGGCCACCGTCCAGCAGTATCTGCGCGCCGGGCTGATCGACGAACTGCACCTGGCCATCGTCCCGCGGCTCCTGGGCCGGGGCGAGCGCCTGTTCGACAACCTCGGTGACGGGATCGACGGCTACCGGGTCGCCGAGCTGGTCGGATCGCCGACCGCCACGCACGCCCGGCTGGTCCGTCGCTGACCGCCGCTGACCGTCACGGGGCGCCCCGGGTCCGGCCCGGGTCCCGCCCGTGAACCCGCCCCCGTGCGTCCAGGCTCAGCTCTCCTGCTCGGGGGTGCCCGGTCCGGTCTCCTGTGTCGGGGCGTCCGGTCCGGGGGCGCCCACCCGCAGGCCGTCCATCACCAGGTCGAGCAGGCGCCGGGCGCGCGCCTGCCAGTCCCCGTGGGGGTCGAGCTGCCAGAGTCCGGCGATGGCGAGCAAGAAGTCGTCCGGGGTCACCCCGGGCCGGATCGTGCCCGCGTCCTCGTTGGCCTTCAGCAGGAGCGCGACGGCCGAACTCATCGGCCCGTGTCCCAGCTTCGTGAGCGTGCCCCGCGGTGTGCTGGTGGCCGACCGCAGCGCTTCGGCCAGGCCCGCCTTGGCCATGGCGTACTGCGCGAGACGGTCCATCCACTCCCGCAGCGCCTGATCCGGTGCGCGGGTGGCGAGCAGGTGCGGCGCCGTGTCGGCGACCTGCTGCACCTCGTAGCGGTAGACCTCCAGGACGAGGGCCTCGCGATGGGGGAAGTTGCGGTAGAAGGTCCCCTGTCCGACCCCCGCCTTCTTCGCGATCGCGCTCAGCGGTGTGTCCGCCGAGCGGGTCAGCTCCGCCAGGGCCACGGCCAGGATGCGCTCACGGTTGCGCTGCGCGTCCGAGCGCAGGGGGCCGTCCGGACGTGCGGGCGTGCCCGAGCCCGCCGGTGCGTCCTTGCTGGGGTGCACGCGTACTCCTTCCGGAACGACGGCCGGATTCCTTCCGGGGCCACGGCCGGACCGCCCTTGCTAACCGGACACCTGTCCGCTAGGTTCGTCGATAGTGGACAGCTGTCCGCTTAGAGCCCACTCTAGTGGCTGACCCGCTCCGTGCGGATGGCCGGAACCTGTCGCCGACCGGCATTCTCGCGCACCCGGCGGATTCCGGCCGCGACCTCTCGATTTCTTGTACGCCCTCGACGCTCCCGTACGAGTCCGGTTCTCTCTTCGACGACTTCGACGACTTCGACGCGCACCGCGCAGGTGAGCACGGCACAGGCGACTCGACGCGCACCGCACAGACGCCTCGACGTGCGCCCCACAGGCGACTTCGACGTGCGCCCCACACGCGAAAGAAGGCTGACCATGGCCCCATCGACGGCCCCGACGACGTCCAGCGCCATCACCTTGCACATCAACGGCGAGAAGTACACGCTGCCGGTCGACCACCGCACCACCCTGCTCGACGCACTGCGCGAACGGCTCGATCTCACCGGCACCAAGAAGGGCTGCGACCAGGGTCAATGCGGTGCCTGCACGGTGCTGATCGACGGGCGCCGGGCGGTGTCCTGTCTGCAACTCGCCGTGGCCGCCGAAGGGCGGGCGATCACCACCATCGAAGGCGTGGCGGACGGGGACCGCCTGCATCCGGTGCAACAGGCCTTCCTCGACCTCGACGGCTATCAGTGCGGCTACTGCACCCCGGGGCAGATCTGTTCGGCCCTCGGGGCGCTCGCGGAGCACGCGGCCGGCTGGCCGAGCGCCGTGACCCCCGACGTCCGGCCGGAAGCAGGACCACCGCCCCTCGGCGCCGAGGAGATCCGGGAGCGCATGAGCGGCAACCTCTGCCGCTGCGGCGCCTACGTGTCGATCGTCGAGGCCGTCGCGCGGGCTGCCGAGTCGCGGGTCGAGGGCGCCGTCGAGCCGCAGGCCGAGGTCATCGAGGAGCGCGCCGTATGAGGGAGTTCGGCTATGAGCGCGCCGTCGACGTCTCCGGCGCGGTCGCCCTGCTCGCCGACGACCC
Organism: Streptomyces sp. NPDC060027; assembly: GCF_042737005.1. NCBI lineage: Bacteria > Bacillati > Actinomycetota > Actinomycetes > Kitasatosporales > Streptomycetaceae > Streptomyces > Streptomyces sp. NPDC060027. The sequence continues at coordinate 31,756 of NZ_JBHWVI010000002.1, read as the reverse complement.
CGACGCGCGCTTCCTCGGCGGCGGCACCAATCTCGTCGACCTGATGAAGGCCGGGGTTGAGCGACCGGCCAGGCTGGTGGACGTCCGCGAACTGCCCCTGGACCGGATCGACTTCACTCCGGCGACCGGGCTGCGGATCGGAGCGACCGTCACCAACAGCGACCTCGCGGCCCATCCCGAAGTGCGCCGTCACCACCCGGCGTTGGCGCAGGCCGTGCTGGCGGGCGCCTCGGGGCAGTTGCGCAACATGGCGACGGTCGGCGGGAATCTGCTCCAGCGCACCCGGTGCGGCTACTTCACCGACCTGTCGAAGCCGTGCAACAAGAGGGAACCCGGGAGTGGTTGCCCGGCCGTCGCGGGTGAGCACCACAACCACGCGATCCTCGGCGCCTCCGCACACTGCGTGGCGACCCATCCCTCCGACATGGCGGTCGCGCTCATCGCGTTCGACGCGGTCGTCTCGTACGAAACGGCCTCCGGCACAGGCGAGTTGCCGCTGGCCGACCTCTACCGGCCCGTCGGTGACACCCCGGACCGGGAGACCGCGCTGCCGCCCGGCGCCCTGATCACCGCCGTCACCCTTCCGCCCGCCCCCCTCGCCGCCCGGTCCCGCTACCGGAAGGTGCGCGAGCGCGCCTCGTACGCCTTCGCCATCGGCTCGATCGCCGCCGCGCTCGACGTCCGGGACGGTGTCGTGCACGACGTGCGGCTGGCCTTCGGGGCCGTGGCGTCCCGGCCGTGGCGGGCCCGGGAGGCGGAACGGGCCCTGCTCGGCGGCCCGGTGGGTGCCGAAGCCTTCGCCGCCGCCGCGGACGCCGAACTGGCGGCCGCGGAACCGCTGCCGCACAACGGCTACAAGGTCCAGCTGATGCGGAACCTCGTCGTCGCCGTGCTGTCCGAACTGGCCGAGGAGGCCTCACGATGAGTACCACCACCGACAGCGTGACGGTGACGAAGGCGGTCGGCTCGGCGCGCACACGGGTGGAGGGCGTCGCCAAGGTCACCGGATCGGCACGCTACGCCGGAGAGGTTCCGCACCCCGAACTCGCCCACGGATGGATCGTGTTGTCCACGATCGCGCGCGGCCGCATCCGGTCCGTGGAGGACGCGCCCGTGCTTGCCATGCCCGGAGTGCTCGCCGTCCTGCACCACGGGAACGCGCCCCGGCTGGAGAGCGACTACATGACCCTGTTCGGTCCGCCCGACCCCGGGCTTCAGCTCCTTCAGCACGACCGGGTGCCCTTCGTCGGCCGGCCGGTGGCGCTGGTCGTCGCCGAGACGCCCGAGCAGGCCAGGGAAGCGGCCGAGGCGCTGGTCGTCCGGTACGACGAGGAGCCGCACGATGTCGCGTTCTTCGCCGGGCGCCCCGGGATGTACACACCGGAGAGCGCCGAGGAGGGCAAGGGCGACGCGGCGGCCGAACTCGCCGCGTCCGCGGTCGTGGTGGACGCCCGGTACAGCACCCCCGAAGAGCACCACAACCCGATGGAACCGCACGCCGCGACCGCCCGCTGGGACGGCGGCCGGCTCGATGTGATCGACTCCAACCAGGGCAGCGGGTGGGTGGCGGACGAACTCGCCAAGCTGTTCTCGCTCGACCCGGAGTCGGTGCGGGTGCGGTCCGAGCACATCGGCGGCGGCTTCGGGTCCAAGGGGACCCGGCCGCACGCGGTGCTCGCGGTCATGGCGGCGTCGGTCCTGCGCCGCCCGGTCCGTGTCGTACTGACCCGACGCCAGATGTTCTCGCTCGTCGGCTACCGCAGCCCCACGGCGCAGCGCGTCAGGCTGGGTGCCGACCCCGACGGACGACTGCGCGTGCTCGATCACGAGGCGGAGTGCCTCACCTCGACCGTGCACGAATTCGTCGAGCGCAGCGCCGACTTCGGGCGTCCGCTGTACGACGCTGACGCCCACCGCACCGTGACCCGGGTGGTCGCGCTCGACGTTCCGACCCCGACCTGGATGCGCGCGCCGGGCGAGGCGCCGGGGTCGTTCGCCCTGGAGTCGGCGCTCGACGAACTCGCCGAGAAGTGCGGCGTCGACCCGATCGCCCTGCGTCTGCGCAACGAAGCGGCCGTGGGTCCGCTGTCCGGACTGCCGTTCAGCAGCCGCAATCTCCGTGGCTGCTTCGAGGAGGGCGCCCGCCGGTTCGGCTGGGCGGACCGCGACCCGCGGCCGGGTGTTCGCCGCGAGGGCCGCCGGCTGCTCGGCACCGGCACGGCCGCCGCGGCGTTCCCGACCCTGTCGGCGCCCTCGACGGCGGCCGTGACGGCGGAGGCGGACGGCACGTTCACCGTACGGATCACCGCGATGGACATCGGGACGGGTGCGCGGACCGCGCTGACCCTGGTCGCCGCGGACGCGTTGGAGGTGTCACCGGACCGCGTCCGGATGCGCATCGGGGACAGCGAGTTCGGGTCCGCCATCATCGCCGGTGGCTCGATGGGCACCCGCTCCTGGTCCTGGGCGATCATCGCCGCGGCGCGCGAACTGCGGGACCGGCTGGTGCCGGGCGGGGCCGTCCCGCCCGAGGGGATCACCGTGCGGTCGGACACCTCGGCCGCCGTGGGCGCGCTTCCGAACATGGAACGGCACACCTTCGGGGCCCAGTTCGCCGAGGTGGCGGTCGACGTCACCAGCGGGGAGGTGCGCGTGCGGCGGATGCTCGGCATCTTCTCGGCGGGCCGGATCGTCAACCCGCTGACCGCGCGCGGGCAGTTCATCGGTGGCATGACCTGGGGGCTGTCCATGGCCCTGCACGAGGAGGCGATCCGTGACCAGGCCTCCGGCGGGCATGTCGGCGCCGACCTGGCCGGCTACCACTTCTCCGCGCACGCCGACGTGCCCGCCATCGAGGTGGACTGGCTGGACGACCCCGACCCGCACGACCCGATCGGCATCAAGGGCATCGGCGAGATCGGGGTCGTGGGAGCGGCCGCCGCGATCGCCAACGCGGTCTGGCACGCGACCGGCGTACGCCACCGGACCCTGCCGATCCGGCCCGACCGGGTGCTGACGGCGGGTGCGGGCGGACATGCTTGACATCGCCCGCGAGCTGAACCGGTGGATCGAGGAGGGCCGGGACTTCGCGGTGGCCACGGTGGTCGCTGTCGGGGGCAGCGCGCCGCGCCCGCCCGGCGCCGCGCTCGCGGTGGACGCCGGGGGAGCGGCCGTCGGCTCGGTCTCCGGCGGTTGCGTGGAGGGCGCGGTGTACGAGCTGTGCGTGCGGGCGCTCCAGGACGGCAGGACGGTGCTGGAGCGGTTCGGGTACAGCGACGAGGACGCCTTCGCGGTCGGCCTCACCTGCGGCGGGGTCATCGACGTGCTGGTCACGCCGGTGCGCGCCGGCGCGCCGGTGCTCGCGAAGTGGCCGGCGGCGGTGGTCCGGGGAGACGCGGTCGCGCTCGCCCGGGTGGCCGGGGGTCCGGCCGAACTGCTGGGCGGAGCCATGCTGTTGCGTGCCGACGGGTCGTACGACGGTGATCTGGGCGGCGGTGCGGAGCTGGACCGGAGCGCGGCCCGGGAGGCGCGGGCGATGCTCGACGCGGGGCGCACCGGCACGGTCGAGATCGCGGAGGACGGTTCCCGCTGCCCCGGCGGGGTGACGCTGTTCGTCGAGTCGAGCGTGGCGCCGCCCCGGATGATCGTGTTCGGGGCGGTGGACTTCGCGGCCGCGCTGGTGCGGACGGGCACGTTCCTCGGCTACCACGTGACGGTCTGCGACGCCCGTCCCGTCTTCGCCACGCGCGATCGCTTCCCGGAGGCGGACGAGGTCGTGGTCGACTGGCCGCACCGCTACCTCCGGCGCACCGGGACCGACCACCGCACCGTGGTGTGCGTGCTCACGCACGACGCGAAGTTCGATGTCCCGCTGCTGGAGGTGGCGTTGCGGCTTCCGGTCGCGTTCGTCGGCGCCATGGGCTCGCGCCGCACCCACCGGGACCGCGACCGACGCCTGCGCGAAGTAGGCCTCACCGAGGCTGAGTTGGCCCGGCTGCGGTCCCCGATCGGCCTCGACCTCGGTGCCCGTACTCCCGAAGAGACGGCCCTGTCCATCGCGGCCGAGATCGTCGCGGCCGGGCGAGGCGGAACGGGGATACCGCTGACCGGGTCAGGAACGCCGATCCACCACGACCGGGCGGGAACGACGACGGCGGCGGAGGCCGGCAGTTCCACGAACGTCCGCATCTCCGGGTACACCGGCGTGCAGGCGCGGGCCGGCTCCAGATAGCGGCGGTTCTTCTCGGCGAGCAGGGTGCCGAGCCGGGCCGTCAGACCGTAGCGCTCCTTCCAGAGCGCGATCGTCGCCTGGGTGCTGATGCCGACGTACCGCTCGTGCTCGGCCCAGGTGAAGTCGGTGACGCCGGGAACGTTCCGCGCCGGCGGGAGTCAGCTCTTCGCGGCCCGCCCGATCGACTCCACCAGCGGCAGCAACCGGTGCGGGACGCGCTCGCGCAGTGTCACCTCGGTCCGGGTGCGGACCACACCGGGCAGGCTGATCAGTGCCTGGATCACATCCTCCAGGTGGGCGTTGTCGCGCGCCGCGACCCGGGCGATCAGATCGCCCCCGCCGGTGATCGAGAACGCCTCGATGATCTCCGGTACGGCGGCGAGCGCGTCGCCGACGTCGTCGAGATGGCCCTGCGTGACCTCGATGTGCACGAAGGCGAGCACGGGGTGGCCGAGGGCCGCGGGGGACAGTGACGGCCCCGTCCCGGTGATCACCCCGTCCCTCTCCAGCCGGTCGAGGCGGGCCTGGAGCGTGCCGCGGGCGACGCCGAGAATGCGGGCGTATTCGCGGACGCTGGTGCGCGGCTGCTCCAGGAGCAGCCGCAGGATGCGGGTGTCGAGCTCGTCCACGGCCATGGTCCGTTGGCCTCCCTGTGGCCGATAATGATCAGCTTCAACTGTACCAATGGCCCAGCAGGAATCGTGCCGGTTGAGCCAGTTCCAGGCTGCTGCTTACCTTGTGCGTATTCATGGCGCTGCGCAGCGCCGGACGGCAAGGACGCCGTACCGGACCCGCGGCGCCTTTCGCATGTGCGCTGCGCATGCCGAACCTGATCTGAAGTGCGAAGTGGGGGCGGGCCGCCGACGGTGAAGAAGATGTTCATGGCTCCGGATCCGGGACTGGTCCGGCTGCGGGTCTCGCTCCGGGCGGTCCTCGGTATCGGCCTGGCGGTGACCCTGTGCCAACTGGCCGGGCTCTCGCTCCCCGCGTCGATCACCGGCGGGCTCGCGGCGCTCCTCGCCCTGTTCACCGTCGGCGACCCGACGGTGCGCGGCCAGGCGGGAACCACCGCGCTGCTGCCGGTGGTCGGCTTCCCGGTCCTCGCGGCCGCGACGGCCCTGCACGGGGTGCCGACACTGCGGGACGCGACCTGGCTCGCCGTCGTCTTCTGCGGGGTGTACGCCCGCCGCTTCGGCCCGCGCGGGCACGCGCTCGGCATCTTCGCGTTCATGATGTTCTTCACCACCCAGTTCCTGCACGCCGTGCCCGGCCAGCTCGCGCAGTTGTACGCCGCCGTCGCGCTGTCGCTCGCGGCGTCCTCGGTGGTGCGCTTCGGTGCCTGGTGCATCGAGCGGCGCAGCCCCCTGCCCGCGGCGCCGCTGCCGCTGGACGGACGCGGGCTGGCGCGCCCCGCCACCCGCCAGGCCTTCCAGGCGACCGCGGCGTGCGCCTTCGCGCTCACCGCGGGCCAGCTGCTCTCGCACGACCGCTGGTACTGGGCCGTCGGCACCGCGTGGTGGATCTTCGTGAACACGGCCTCGCGCGGCGAGACGCTCGTCCGCGGATTCCGGCGCGTGGTCGGCACGGTCACCGGGATCGTCGCCGGGCTGCTGATCGCCGTACCGCTGCACGGCGCCCCGGCGCCCACCGCCGCCCTCGTCGCGGTGTGTGTCTTCGGGATCTTCTACACGGCCGCGCCCTCGTACAGCTGGATGATGTTCTTCGTCACCGTCATGGCGGGCTCGCTCTACGGGCTGCTCGGCGTGCTGCACCCCGGACTGCTGGCCCTCCGGCTCGCCGAGACCGGCGTCGGCGCGCTCGGTGCCGCGCTCGCCGTCGCGCTGGTCCTGCCCATCACCACTCACACGGTCACCGACCGGTGGATCGAGCGCGCCCTGCACGCGGTGCACGGCTGCACCGCGGCGGCGGCCCGGCGCCTCGCGGGCGACGCCCAGGCGGACCCGGCGCCGCGCGCGGGGGAGCTCGAAGCACTTCTGGGGCGCGTACGGATGGCTCTCGCGCCCCTGGTGCATCCGCTCAACCCGATGCGGGAACGCAAGGCGAGGGCCCGCGCGATCCTCGCCCTGCTCGACGACTGCGCGCGCGAGGTACGGGGTCTCGCCGCTGTCGCCGCCGACCCGGAGGCCTCGCACGACGCTCGCCTCACGGCGGCCTGCGGACGCGTCGAGACGGCGATGGAGTCCCTGGTCGGCGCCGTACCGGGAGGCGCCCTGACCGCCCACCACGGCGCCCCGGGCCACCACCCCGGTGCCGAGCAGGCGCTCGTCCACCTGCACGGTCTGGAACAGGCGCTCGTCGAACTGGCGACACCGCTGCGCGGCTCGCAGGTCATCGCCGCCTGAGGTCCCTCGGGCCGCTTCCCGAGGCGCCGGGCCGCCGTCCGTTCCGCTCCACGGCATTCCTGTGTCTGTGGACACAGACGCCCGGAATGAGGCAGATTTACCGGCCATCTACAGGGTGGATCACCGCACCCGCCGGGTAACTCCGCGGCTATCGGACGCACGGACTCCGCGGACCCGGGCGGGAGCGGCCCGCGGGCGGAACTCTTGGGGGCGGCACCATGCGCGATTTCCCGCGCAGAACCACGGAAGAGCGCACCACCGACACCGCGGACCTGGCGTGCCCGGCCCCCGGAGGCGCCGGTCCGGGCGGCTGGCTGGACCGGATACGGCACGGTGACGAGTACGACGGCGAAGATCCTGAACGGTGGCCCGGACGCCCGCTGGAGGGCCTCGCGACGACGCCCGCCGCCGACGGCCCGGCAAACGCCCGCGAAGCTCGTGACGGCCGCCGTACGGACGCCACGGAGCCTCACGACCCGTACGCGCCCGACGCCCCGGCCGACCGTTGCGGGGACCCTGGGCGGTCCCGTGCCCTGCACGAGATCCCGGAGGCCCGGGCGGACGACGTGTCCCTGCCCGCGCCTCCGGCCGACGCCCGCCTCGGGGAGGCCGCCGCGGCGCTCCGCGCCCTCTCCGCGCAGGTCGACGCCCTGGCACGGTTACGGCCCGACCGGGGCGCCACCCCGATCCCGGGGCTCCGGGGGCGGCTGACCGCCGGGGGAGCCGCGGCCGAGGCCCTGACCCGGCCCGCCCCGGACACCGGCCGGAACGGGCCGGACCCGCGGGCCGGCACCCGACGGACCGGTCCCGCCCGGAACGCACCGGGCTCGGCCCCGCTCCCGCCCCCACGCGCTCCGGAAGCGAGCCCCCGCGACCTCCCCGGCGCCGCCGCCGAGTTCATCACGCTCCACCACATCGAGGAGCGCCTGGGGAATCCGGCCCGGCGGATCGCCGCCGTCCGCGCGGAGATCGCGGACACGGGCACGTACCGGCACACCACGCGGGAGCTCGTCTTCGGCGCGCGGGTCGCCTGGCGCAACGCCAACCGCTGTATCGGCCGGCTGTACTGGCACTCGCTGAGCGTGCGCGACCGCCGGGACGTGCGGGACGCGGAGGAGGTCGCCGAGGCGTCCGCGGACCACTTGCGGGAGGCCACGCGCGACGGCCGTATCCGGGCGCTCATCACGGTCTTCGCGCCGGACACGCCGCAGCGCCCCGGCCCCAGGATCTGGAACGAACAGCTCATCCGGTACGCGGGCTACGCACGCCCCGACGGCGGTGTGACCGGCGACCCGCGCAACGTCGGCCTCACCGCGGCCGCCCGCGGGCTCGGGTGGCCCGGCGGCCCCGGAACACCCTTCGACGTGCTGCCGCTGGTGATCGAGGACGCAGGCGCCGGGCCGCGCTGGTTCGCGCTGCCCGAGGACGCGGTGCTCGAAGTCGAGCTCACGCACCCCGAGCACCCCTGGTGGCACGCGCTCGGGCTGCGCTGGCACGCGGTTCCCGCGCTCGCCAACATGTGCCTGGAGATCGGCGGCGTCTGCTACCCGGCCGCGCCCTTCAACGGCTGGTACATGGGCACGGAGATCGGCGCCCGCAACCTCGCCGACACCGACCGCTACGACCTCCTGCCGTTCATCGCCGAACGCCTCGGGCTCGACACCAGCACCGACCGCTCCCTGTGGAAGGACCGCGCCCTCGTCGAGCTCAACCGCTCCGTCCTGCACTCCTTCGACCGCGCGGGCGTCACCGTCACCGACCATCACACCGAGTCCCGGCGCTTCCTGACGCACCTGGGACGTGAGGAGCGCAAGGGCCGCCCGGTGGGCGCCGACTGGTCCTGGATCGTGCCCCCGATCTCCGGCAGCGCCACGCCGGTCTTCCACCGCACCTTCGAGACCCTCGAACGGACTCCGGCATACGTCCACCACCCGGAGGCCCTCGACCGGGCGCGGGGCGTGGCACCGAGACCCGCCGATCCGGCCGCCCCGCCACCCCGGTCTGGTCTGGTCTAGACCGCAGCTCCCCGACTGCTACCGTCGCCCCCGAGGACGCGGGACCGAGAGGGGACAGCAGTGACAGACGGCGGCAGGACGCAACAGCGGGCGTTCATCGGCTCGTTCACGGCGGCGGGAGGCCTCGGCGTCCTCACCGCGGCGATGGATCCGGGCAGCGGCGCGCTCACCGTCCTGAGCGCGGTCGACGGCGTCCCCGACCCCTCGTACCTCGCGCTGTCGCCCGCACGCGACGTCCTGTACGCGGTCAGCGAGACGGCCGAAGGCGCGGTGGCCGCCTACCGCGTGCACGCCGACAAGCCGGAGCTGACCGGTCCGCCGATCCGGACCGGCGGCAGCGGCCCCACTCACCTCAGCGTCTTCGACGGACACGTCCTGACCGCCAACTACGGCTCCGGCAGCGTCACCGCCGTGCCGATCCGTCCCGGCGGCGGACTGGCGGGCGCCGCCTCCAGCGTGCTCCAACACACCGGCTCCGGCCCCTACACGCCGCGGCAACAGGGCCCGCACGCTCACCAGGTGCAGCCCGACCCCACCGGCCGCTGGGCGGTGAGTGTCGACCTCGGCACGGACTCCGTCCGGGTGTGCGCCCTGGTCGGCGGAACGCTCACCCTGCACCGCGAGATCGCCCTGCGCCCCGGCTCCGGGCCGCGCCATCTCGTCTTCCACCCGCGCGGCGAGCACGCCTACGTCCTCAACGAACTCGCCCCGACCGTCACCGTCTGCCGCTGGGACGCCGCCGAGGGCTCGCTGCGGCCCGTCGGAGAGACGCCGGTGCTGTCCGGTGTCCCGGACGGCGACGCGTACCCCTCGGGCATCGTCGTCTCGCCCGACGGCCGCTTCGTGTGGACCGCCACCCGGGGTCAGGACGTCGTCTCCGTGCTCACGCCCGACGCGGTGGGCGAGGGGCTCAAGCTCGTCGCCACGGTGCCCTGCGGCGGCGTCTGGCCCCGTGCGCTGGCCCTCGACCCCTCGGGCCGCTTCCTGTACGCGGCGAACGAGCGCTCCGGCGACGTGACCTGGTTCACCGTCGACCCGGACACGGGCGTGCCGCGCCGCGGCGGCTCGGTCCAGGCACCCGCGGCGTCCTGCGTGATCTTCGGCTGACCCGGCCGGGACGTTCGCGCGCGGTGCGCCCCGCGCGCCGCGCGTCCACGGGAAAGGGCCCCCTCCTGCCACAGGAGCGGGGCCCTTTTTTCGATGTGCGGGTTGTACGGGTCCTGCGGGTGTACCGGCCGACTAGAAGGCCGGTGCCCCCTGGGTCTGCGGCGGGGCGATGCCCAGCGCCGACGTGTACTGGGCGAGCGCGAGCTTGCCGATCGCCGGGTACGGGCCGAGAGCCTCGGCGGCGCTGCAGCCGGCTTCCTTGGCGGCCGCGTCGAGCAGACGCGCGTCGAGCTCCGGACCGATCAGGTACGGGGCGAGCGCGAGGTTCTGCGAACCCGAGCCGCGCAGCTGCTCGGCGATGGCCGCGATCGAGCCCTCCGCGTCGAGCGCCGCCGCCATGACCGGCACGGCGAGCCGCGCGGCGAGCAGCATGCCGGTGATCCCGGCCGCCTGCACGGCCTCCTCGCCGCCGACGGTGGCGAGCACGATGCCGTCCGCGGCGGTCGCCACGGTGAACAGCCGGGCGCGGTCCGCGCGGGCCAGACCGGCCTCGGACAGGCGCACGTGCAGGGCCTCGGCGAGCAGCGGGTGCGGGCCGAGCACATCGGTCAGTTCGGCCGCGACGCGGCTCTCCATGACCGCCTGGCGGACCCGGCGCAGCAGCGCGTTGTCCGGACCGGCGAGCAGCGGGACAACGATGCCGACCGGGCCGTCGGGCTCGGTCACGTCGGAACCGGCGGCGCGGGCCTGCTCGAAGCGCGCGGTGCGCTCCTCGGCGGCGTGGGTCAGCACGGACTGCAGCGTGGGGAACTCGGCGTCCCCGTCCAGGTACCCGATGCGGGCGTCGAGGCCGGGGAGCTCGGAGCGCGCGATGCTCACGACCTCCTCGGCGAGGCTGCGCGTTGCGGCGCTGGGAGTGCCCGGCACCGCGAGGACGAGTGCGGGCGCGCCCTCGGGAGCCGCCAGGGGTTCCGGACGGCGGTGCCGCCCGGGCTGGCGGGGTCGCGGCATTCGTACTGGCAGGCCGGACGCGGGCCCAGTGGGGGAGCTCATGGCGCCGCATGTTACTGGCTTCCTGGGCTCCCCTGTTCGGGGAGGGTGCAGGTGAGCGGTATCCGTCCGCTTTTGTCTGATGAGTTACGTACGGATCAGAAATGGTCAGTACTCGCGGGCTTGTCGGGACTACGGCGAAATCCGGCCATTGGTGTCCGGATACGGCCTTTCGGTCGCCACGTACAACATCCGCTCGTCCCGGGGCAGTACGAGCCTGTCGTCCGCCAGGTCGGCGGCGATCCGGAGCGCGCCGTCGAGCGGGTCGCCCGCGGCCGGCACCTGCCGGGCGTGCGGCAGCCGCTCGGCCAACTCCTCGCGCAGGGGTACGAGGAGCGGGTCGCCCATCTTGAACAGGCCCCCGGTGAGCGCGAGACGGGGTTCGCCGTCGACCGGGCAGGCCGCGGCGGCCGACTCGGCCAGGTGCCCCGCGGCGGCCCGCAGGATGTCCGCCGCCACAGGATCTCTCCCGGCGAGGGAGGCCACCTCCGGAGCGAAGGAGGCGAGCACGGCGGGCCGGTCGGTGCGCGGGTACAGCCGGCCCGGCAGCCCCGGCATCGGCCCGAACACCTCCTCCGCCCGCGCCAGCAGCGCCGCCGAGCCGCCCGGTCGGCCGTCGAACGCCCGCAGGGCCGCCTCCAGGCCCGCACGGCCGATCCACGCGCCGCCGCCGCAGTCGCCGAGCAGATGGCCCCACCCGTCGGCCCTGCGCCACGAAGCGAGGTCGGTACCGATCGCGATCAGGCCGGTGCCCGCGGCGATCACCGCGCCGGCCCGCGGACCGAGGGCGCCCGTGTACGCGGTCACCGCGTCGGCCGCCAGGGCGAGTCGCCGTACCGCGAGTTCACGCTCCAGCGCCGTCGGCAGCTCGGCCCGCAGTTCGTCACCGAGCGTGGCGAGACCGGCCGCGCCGATGGCGACGGCACCGAGCTGCTCGACGCCTGCCTCGGTCATCAACCGCCGCGCCATCGGCAGCAGTTGATCCAGCAGATGCCCGGCCGAGATCCCGCGCGGACCGGTACGGACCGGCTCCTTGGAGGTCAGGGGGTCACTCAGCGGCGTCGGGGGACCGGAGGGCGTCGAACCCTGTCGCACGGGGGAGCCGGCGTCGCTCGCCACCCGGTGCGCGGCGAGAGTCACGCGCAGTCCCGAACCTCCGGAGTCCACGCCCAGCACCGCGGACGGGCCCGAACCGCCCTGCCGCGTGCCGTGGACGCCGTCGCGGGTCACGGCAGGCGCCAGTCCACCGGCTCGGCTCCCTGCCTGGTCAGCAGGTCGTTGGCGCGGCTGAAGGGGCGTGAGCCGAAGAAGCCGCGGTCGGCCGACATGGGCGAGGGGTGCGAGGACTCCACCGAGGGCAGATCGCCGAGCAGGGGACGCAGATTGCGGGCGTCCCGGCCCCACAGGATCGACACCAGCGGCCGCCCGCGGGCGGCCAGCGCCCGTATCGCCTGTTCGGTGACTTCCTCCCAGCCCTTGCCACGATGGGCCCCGGGGTTGCGCGGAGCCGTGGTGAGCGCCCTGTTGAGCAACAGCACGCCCTGCTTCGTCCAGGGCGCGAGGTCGCCGTTGGACGGCTGGGCCACCCCGAGGTCGGTGTTGAGCTCACGGAAGATGTTGATCAGGCTGGGAGGCAGCGGACGCACGTCCGGGGCCACCGAGAACGACAGCCCCACCGCGTGTCCCGGGGTCGGATAGGGGTCCTGCCCGACGATGAGGACGCGCACCTCGTCGAAGGGCTGCTGGAAGGCCCGCAGGACATTCGCCCCGGCCGGTAGGTAGGTGCGTCCCGCGGTGATCTCCCCGCGCAGGAAGTCGCCCATCTGGGCGATGCGTCCGGCCACGGGGTCCAGGGCTTTCGCCCAGCCCGGTTCGACGATCTCATGCAACGGTCGTGGTGCCACGGGCGTCACCCTACTGCCGTACACGCGGCGGAGATCAAACCGGTGTCCGCCGCGCGACCGAGAATGACCGATTCCTCGTCGCATCGGACGTCCCGGCACAAGGCGCCTGCCGCGGTGGGCCGTTGGAACCCTCCGGCTCTCAGGCCACCACCGCCGCGCGGACGCACAGGACGTCCGGCAGGTGCGAGGCGAGCTGCTGCCAGCTGTCGCCGTCGTCCGCCGACGCGTACACTTCGCCGTTGCGATTGCCGAAGTACACGCCCGCCGGGTCCGCGTCGTCCGTGCACAGCGCGTCGCGCAGCACCGTGCCGTAGTGGTCCTCGGAGGGCAGTCCCGCCGTCAGCGCCTCCCAGTTCTTGCCGGCGTCCGCCGTACGGAAGACGCGGCACCGCCGGTCGGCCGGGACCCGGTCCGAATCCGCGGTGATCGGGAAGAGGTAGGCCGTGTCGCCGCGGTGCGGATGGGCCGCCGCCGCGAACCCGAACGTGGACGGCAGGCCCGCACCGATGTCGGTCCACTGCCCGCCCGCGTCGTCACTGCGGTACACACCCCAGTGGTTCTGCAGATAGAGCCGGTCCGGGTTGGCCGAGTCGCGCGCGACCTTGTGCACGCACTGCCCGAACTCCGGGTTCGGATCCGGCAGGAACACCGCGGAGACACCGGAGTTGGCGGGCTCCCAGCTCGCGCCGCCGTCGTCGGTGCGGAAGACGCCGGCCGTGGAGACGGCGACCGTCACGGCCCTCGGGTCGCGCTCGTCGGTGAGGATGGTGTGCAGCCCCTCACCGCCTCCGCCCGGGACCCATTTCGAGCGGGTGGGGTGCTCCCACAGGGGACGGACGAGCTCGAAGGACTCGCCCCGGTCCTCCGAGCGGTACAACGCGGCCGGTTCCGTCCCCGCGTACACCACGTCCGGTTCGGCGGCCGCCGGGTGCAACTGCCACACCCGCTCCAGCGAGGCGCCCGTGTCCTTGGGGAATTTGACGGCGGGCCGCGCCGGTTCGGTCCACGTCAGGCCCAGGTCGTCGGAGTGGAAGACGGACGGGCCCCAGTGCGCGCTGTCCCCGCCGACCAGCAGCCGCGGCCGGTCGCCCCGGGTGTCGATCGCGGCCGAGTACACGGCCTGGGCGTTGAAGTAGGGATGGTCGTCGAACTCCCAGGCGCCACCGCGCCGTCGCCCGATGAACAGGCCCTTGCGGGTGCCTACGGTGAGTAGTACGTCGGCCATGGCAGGCCACCTCCGCGACGTCGTTGTCTGCGATACGGGCCAGTCTGCACCCCGGCACTGACAGTCACCTCCGGGACACGCGTCTCCGCAGGTCGGACGGGTCGCGTCGGTCGGCGGCAGGGGTTCGCGGTGCCCGGCGCCGGGCGGGCCGCGCGGCCCTGTGGCCCCTGGGCCGGACGAGCCGACGGGCACGGCGTGAGCATCGCGGGGAGCGGGCGCGTAAGGGAGGGGGATGTGGCGTGTCCGTGCGGTGGTGAGGAGGATGCCCGATGGCGGCATTCCGTGGTCCGAAGGTCTGGCTGTGGCGGTGGCGGCGCAACCCGCTGCGGCGGCGCAGCGATGCCCTGGAGGCCTGGATCATGCTCACGGCCTGGGCGTTCACCGTGCTCGGCGGAGCGGTCACGGGCCTGGCGGCGGCCCAGGCCGTGGAGCACGGCCTCGCGCTGGATCGTGTGCGGTGGCACGCCGTTCCCGCCCGGCTGGCCGAGGACGCGCCGGACATGAGCGAGACCGAGTCCGGCGCCCGCGTCGTGTGGGCGAAGGTCCGCTGGACCGCGCCGGACGGCACCCACCGCTCGGGCCAGGTACGGGTCTACGCGGGCACCCAGGCGGGCACCCCGGTCACCGTGTGGACCGACCCCGAGGGCCGCCTGGTCACCAGACCCACCACCGCAGCCGAGGCCCGGGTGCGGGCCTCCCTGGTCGGCGTCCTGATGGGTGTGGGCGCGGCCGGCGTCCCCTTCGCCGTCGGGCGGCTCCTCCGTGGCCGCCTGGAACGGCTGCGCATGGAGCAGTGGGACGAGGAGTGGGAGCGGGTCGGACCCCTGTGGGGGCGTATGACGAGCTGAGCGGGCGGTTCAGGACGTGGCGTCCACGGCCGCACGGCAGTCGCTCAGGAGCCGTTCGTCCTGCAGGACGTCGTCGCTGCCGTGGCCGCCGGAACGGGCACGGTGCCGCCGAGGCGAGGCGAGTTCCGTGCGGACCAGATCATGGACGGGTGCGCCGGCGGCGCCCATCCGGACGAGACACGCGGTGACGATGCCCCGGACGTACGGGTTCTGGCGCCAGGCGGCACGGAACACCGGCAGGACGGGTTGCGGATCACCGGAGATGTCCCACACGGCGCACGCGGCGGCCGTCCGCTCCCACACCTCGGCGGAAGCGGCCAGGTCACGCAGTCCGGGGAGCGCGGGTGCGGCGAACGCCCCCATGCGGCCGAGGGCCTCGGCCGCCACCCGGGGACCACCGGTGTCCCGCTCCGAGCCCAGCGCCCGCAACAACGGGGGCAGGACCGCCTCCGCGTCCGCCTCCACGGACCAGAGCGCGTCGGCCGCCGCCGCGGCGCTCTCGCCGGCCAGCAACTCCCGCAGCGCCGGTATCGCCTCACGCGCTCCCGCCCCGAACGCGCCGAGCGCCCGGGCCAGTGACTTCACCAGCGCGTCCCGGAGCCGCAGTTCGCGCGGTGTGCCGTGCAGCAGCCGCAGCACCTCCGGCAGGGCGGCGGCGTACCGCAGTGTGCCGAGCCCGTACAGCAGGGGCGCGGCCCGGCTGTACGTCTCGGGGCTGTCGAGGGGAACCTCGCCCAGCCGCTCCCGCAGCAGCGGGGCCAGGGGCGCCGCGGCCGGGCCCAGATGGCCGATCGTGTACCCGGTCTCGTTGGGCACCACCGGGTGGCGCAGGACCTCCGCGAGGGCCGGGACCGCCCGCGGGTCGCCGGACCTGGCCAGGGCCTTGAGGGGACGGCCCAGCGTCGCCGTACCGCACCCCCAGGAATCCGGGTCCGACTCCACGAGAGCGGCGAGCCGGTCGGCCGCCGGGGCCGCGAGGGTGAAGAGGAACTCCAGGACGGACACCGCGGCGTAGCGCAACTGCTCCTCGTCCGAACCGAGTTGCTCACCGATCAACGCGACCGGCTCCTCGTACGCGGCACGCCACTCGCGGAACAGTCCCGCCGACATCCACACGGCGTTGCACCGGTCGGCCGTGTCCCGGCTGCTCAACTGTCCCTCGATCAGGGCGATCCGGTCCGCGGTGCGGGCGCCCAGCGCCTTGTGGAGCGTCCGGAGCAGTTGCGCGCCCTCCTCGTCGGCGGGGCGCATGCGGCGCAGTCGGCCGATGAGGGTGTCGGTGGACGTCCGTGTGGGCTCGACGGACCGCCGGAAGCGCTGCGACCTGGTGTGGAGCAGGGCGATGACAGTGGGCACGAGGTCGGCGGGCAGGCGATCGGGGGCGCACGAGGCGAGCTGTCCCAGTGCCGCGAGCCGCAGCCCCGGTTCGTGCGGGGTGGCGCACAGCGACACCAGGCGGTCCACCGCCGGGGCCGCGGACTCGCCGTGCAGCCGGGCGAACAGCCCGAGGCTCTCGACCAGTGCCAGCCGAACGCTGTCCTCCGTCTCGTCCGCCAGTCGCTCCCTCAACAGGGCCAGCACGCGCGGCGGTTCGTCGTGGAAGCGGACGAGCGCCGACGGCACGGCGCGGCGCACCTCCGCGTCACCGTCCGCGACGAGGTCCAGGAAGACCCTGGCACCCGCGCGGATCGCGGCGCGCGCCATCGCGTGGTTGTCGTCCTCGTGGTCCTCGGCGGCCTCGCCCGGTACGACGTCGTCCTCGCCGTGCTCCCCGAAACCGTCCCCGGAGTCCGCTCCTCCGATGCTCGCGAGCAACTCCACGATCCCTCCCCGGTCGGGGAGTTCACCCTGCGTGGCGAGGGAGAAGAGGAAGGGGATGGACGCCAGTGTCGAGTCGTACACATCGCCCTGGTGGTGCACGGCCCCGTACATCCCGTCGAGCGCGGTCTCCCGCTCCTGGGGGCGCGGCGAGGCGAGTCCCCGCAGCAGCACCGGCACGTCCGCGGCATTTCCGTAGGCATGCTCCATCGAGGCCCAGTCGACCTCGTCGATCCCCCTGAACACGGTGTCCTCCCCAGGCGTGCGGCCATTGATCGTGAGTGTGCACCACAGCACTGACAGTGACGCCCGGCGGCGGCCGCGTCGATGGCGACAACCCAGCCAACTACGGCGCGAACGGCCGCTTTACGACGGTCGGAGGGGGTGACGCGGCCGAGATGGCCCGGCGGGGGGAGGGGGATTCCCGGAAACAGCGGGTGCCCGCCGCCGCGGCCGACGACGGCAGCACCAGGCCCCTCTCACACCGATGAGGCGCTGCCACCCGGAGGCCGGCGGAGCAGGTGCAGACAGACGACCGAGGCAACGACGGTCCGCCGTTCCGAGGCGTCCAGGCGGGGATTCATTTCGACTACGTACCGCTGCAGTCCGAGCCACGTGTCGACGGTGCTCACCGTGACCCGGCCGAGTGTCTCGGGCGCCGGGTTCCGTCTCGGATCGGTCTCCGTGAGGAGCCATTCGACGGACAGGTGACCCCACCGTGTGAGGAGGAGTTGGCGCCCCTGTTCCGTCTGAAGGGTCAGCCGTAGGGTCTTCATGATTCCACGGGCAGCGGCGGTGCCGACCTCAAGGTCCGCGCTGTCGGTGAAGTGGAACCGCACCGGTCCGAACTCGCCGAACCGGGAACGCCGCTTGATACGGACGATGCACTCGCCGGACGCTTTCGCGAGGACGGAGTGCTTGTCGTCGGTGTGCGTGAACTGGGCGAGCAGGGTCCCCTCCACGGTGGACACGGCCAGGTCGGGACCCATGTAGCTGCGCCATCGTGAACGCTCCGGTTGCCCCACCACGACGGCTTCCAGTTCGAACAGACCGGGTTCCGCCATCGGTCTACCTTCCCCCGCCACGGCTCCCCCTCGACCGAGTGGGTCCACTGTGCCGGAGAACCTGCCCGCCTCCCACCCCTCGGGCGGTAATCGACGCCACGTCAAGTGGCCCGAGGTCGCCACGACGCGTCTCGGTCGTGTTCCGCCACCTTCACACAACCCTTTGTACGCCTCGTGAGTCACAGCCCCGGAAGCCCTTTCCCTCTTGTTTCCCCTTTCGACTACGGGAGTTGCCCGTGCGTGTACATACCCTGGCCGCCACCGCCGCCGTAGCGGCCCTCACCGCCACCGGTCTGACCCTGCCGCTCGCCGGGAGCGCCGCGGCCGCGACGACTCCGCGGTTCGACTTCAACGGAGACGGATACGCGGACATCGCGGTCGGCATGCCCAACGCCACGGTGGACGGCAAGGCCAAGGCCGGTTATGTCAGCGTGATCTATGGCGGCCCGCAGAGCCCGTACCAGTCCACCGGCGTCATCAGCCAGGCCGAGGCCGGCATACCCGGCACGCCCGAGGCGGGTGACCGCTTCGGGTCCTCCGTGGCACCCGTCGACGTGAACGGCGACGGTGTCTTCGAGCTGGTCGTCGGCGCGAGCGGCGAGTCACTCACCTCCGATCAGCTCAAGGACGAGGGCACCATCACCGTCCTGGACGGCTCGGAGTGGAACGTCAAGGGCACCACCGTGGCCAGGGGCACGTCCGAGTACAGCAGCATCGGCCGCACCATCGCCACGGGCGACTACGACGGCGACGGCGACACCGACCTCGCGTACGGCGAGAACGGCGAGGAGCACGGCGCGCTCCGGTTCCGCCCGGGCCCTCTCACCGCCGACCCGGTGACCACCACCACCCTGCGCCGCTACAGCATGGGCGGCGCCACCCGCGACCTGGCCACCGGCGACTTCGACGGCGACGGCCGGGACGACCTCGCCGCCACCTGGCAGGGCATCGAGGACTCCAGCACCTTCATCACGCGCTGGGACGACCGGGCCGAGCCGGCCCAGTGGTACGCCGACGTCGACCGGGGCAGCTCGCTCGCCGCCGCCGACTTCGACCGGGACGGCACGGACGACCTCGTGGTCGGCCTCGTACAGCCCAACCCCGAGTCGGAGACCACGCATTGCGAGGACCGGCTCGGCGGTGCGGTGCTCCTGCTCAAGGGCTCGAAGACCGCGAGCTTCGGCACCGAGAGCGAGTGCATCACCCAGTCGAACCCGGGGGTCGGCGGCACCGCCGAGGAGGGCGACGACTTCGGCGCCGCGCTGGCCGCGGGCGACCTGAACGGCGACAGCCGTCCGGAACTGGTGGTCGGCGTGCCCGGCGAGGACGTGGGCACCGTCAAGGACGCGGGCGGGTACGTCACCCTGAACGGCACGGAGCACGGCCTCCACGGCGGTCTGGCCCGCAGCCAGAGCACCACGAACATGCCCGGCACGGCCGAGGCCGACGACCGCTTCGGCGCCCGGGTGGCCGTCGGCGACTACAACCGCGACGGACTGTGGGACACCGCGGTGAGCGCGCCCGGGGAGAACGCCGGCGAGCCCAGGTCGGGTGGCGTCTGGTTCGTGCCGAGCAGCACCGAGGAGACGTACCCGCCGGGCAAGTCGCTGACCCCGTTCGGCTTCGCGCTGCCCTACGGAGCCATCAAGTACGGCGAGGTGCTGGGGCTTTAGACGCCGCTTCCTCTGGCGTGATCGTTCGTTGAACCCGTGCACGACCGGCCTGGTGCGGTGCTTCGTGCCGGACGAGTCGCGGGTGCTGTTCCGGCGGGTGGCGGACGGTCTCGCTGGGGATTTCCGGCGAACGTGCACGACAGCCTCGGCCTTGAACCGCTCGTGCGGGACATGCCGTCCGGGCCCGTCGTGACGCGGATCACGGGTGTGCCACCGACCGGACGTGTGGCTGATTCCGTACCTCTCCATGGCGTTCGAACCCCGGATGCGAGGATGAGGGCCGTCATGACTGCTGGGTGGTGTACTCGCACGGTGCGGGCCGCGATGTTCGCGGCCGTCTGTGTAGTGCTCGCAGCACTCGGCCACCTGATGATGTCCGGCTCTCCGGTGGCCTGGTGGGCGCTGGCCTGCGCGGGAGCGGCCATGGCCGGCGCGGGCTGGTGTCTGGCCGGCCGCGAGCGTGGACTACCGCTCATCGTGTCCGTGGTGGTGCTCGCTCAGGGTGTGCTCCACACGGCGTTCTCGATCGCGCAGTCGCTCACCGCGGACGCCCAGGCGGACATGGGCTCGGCTGCCGGACCGGGCCGGTCCGGCACGGACGTCATGGATGCCATGCACGGCATGCACGGCATGAGTGGCATGTCGACGGGCGCCATGGGGCACGACATGGGCTCCCTTCCTATGGGCCCTGTGCACATGGCTTCCATGGACATGGGCTCTGTGGACATGGGCTCGATGGGTGCCATGGATATGGGGTACATAGGGTCCGGCGCCCTGGCCCATCTGCTTCCTATGGGGCATGAGGCGGGCTCCCCTTCCTCGGTCGGCATGCTCGCCGCCCATGTGCTCGCGGCGCTGCTGTGCGGCTTCTGGCTCGCGTACGGCGAGCGCGCCGTGTTCCGTACGCTGCGGGCGCTGGCCGGCCGACTGGCCGCGCCTCTACGACTGTTGCTGGCCCTGCCGACGCCGCCGCACCGGCCGAGGGTCCGCGCGCGCCGAGCCTCCTCGGACCGCGCTCCGCGCCGTCTCCTTCTCGTTCACGCGATCACTTCGCGGGGTCCGCCCGTGGGGACCACTGTCGCCTGAGACAGCCGGTTCCCCGGAGCGCCTCCCGCGCGCTCCGGGCATCGGCCGTACCTCTCGTACGGCCGTACCCCCACCACCGGACCCTTGGCCTCGCGCCGGTCCGGATCACGGATGACCCGAGAAGGACACCTGGTGATCACTCCTGTCCTGCCTGTTTCGCGCCGTGGAGGCGAGAAGCAGGACGAAGGCAACAGAGCGCTTTCGGCCGACGACTCGATAACCGCCTGGGCGCTGGCCGCCCGGGCCGGTGACCCGGCGGCCGTCGACCACTTCGTCCGAGCGCTGCACCGCGATGTCGTGCGCTTCGTCGCCCACCTGTCCGCCGATCCGCAGGCCGCCGACGACCTCGCCCAGGACACGTTCCTGCGGGCGCTCGGCAGTCTGCACCGGTTCGAGGGGCGTTCCTCGGCCCGGGCCTGGCTGCTGTCCATCGCCCGCCGCGCGGTGATCGACAGCCTTCGGCACGCCGCCGCCCGGCCGCGGTCGAGCGACGCCGCGGACTGGCAGAGCGCGGTGGAACGCGCGCAGCCGCGAGGCCTGCCCGGCTTCGACGACGGCATCGCGCTGCTCGACCTGCTGGCCGCGCTCCCCGACGACCGGCGCGAGGCGTTCGTCCTCACCCAGATGATGGGACTGCCCTACGCCGAGGCCGCGTTGGTCAGCGACTGTCCGGTCGGAACGGTCCGCTCCCGCGTGGCGCGTGCCCGATCGGCCCTCATCGCGCTGCTCGCCGAGGCGGAGGTCGAGGCCGCGGTGGAGGTCGTGGCCGAGGTCGAGGCGACGACCACGCGGGCCGCCGCCTGACACGCGAAGGGCCGGTGTCCGCCGCGATCGACGGACACCGGCCCTTCGGGGCATCCCGACGCGCCGGAAATCGACGGGAGTTCACCCCGCCTTCCGGCGCGGGCGGGAGACCGGGGTCCGCCTCGGTCACCGGCTGCCGGAACCCCGACCCGGCACCTTCGTGGGTGGGATGCCTAGACGGACCGGTGGTACTGCTCCGGCACGCGGACCTCGGCCCCGAGCTCGCGCGCCGCGAGGCGGGCGAAGGACGGGTTGCGCAGCAGCTCGCGTCCCAGCAGCACCGCGTCGGCCTCGCCGTTGGCGATGATCTTCTCGGCCTGCTCCGCCTCGGTGATGAGACCGACGGCGGCGACGGGCAGCGACGTCTCCCTCTTCACCCGGGTGGCGAACGGGACCTGATAGCCCGGCCCGACAGGGATGTGCCGGCCACCCGGGACGTTGCCGCCCGTGGAGACATCGAGCAGGTCCACGCCGTGCTCGTGCAGTTGGGCCGCGAAGCGGACGGTGTCGTCGGCGCTCCAGCCCGCGTTCTCCAGCCAGTCCGTGGCGGATATGCGGAAGAAGAGCGGCTTGTCGTCCGGCCAGACCTCCCTCACGGCGTCGACGACTTCGAGGGCGAACCGCGTGCGGTTCTCGTACGAGCCGCCGTAGGCGTCGGTGCGGTGGTTGGAGTGCGGGGAGAGGAACTCGTTGATGAGGTAGCCGTGCGCGCCGTGGATCTCGACGATCTCGAAACCGGCGGCCAGTGCGCGACGGGCCGCGTCCGCGAACTGCCCCACGATCTCCTGGATGCCGGCGACCGTCAGCTCGTCGGGGACGGGGTGCGTGTCGTCGAAGGCGAGCGCACTCGGGGCGACGGCCTGCCAGCCGTACGCGTCCGGGCCGACGGGTCCGCCGCCCCGCCAAGGGCGGTCGGTCGAGGACTTGCGTCCACCGTGCCCGAGCTGGACGGCCGGCACCGTGCCGTGCGCGGTGAGGAAACGCGTGATGCGGCGGAACGCCTCGACCTGGGTATCGTTCCAGATGCCGAGGTCGTACGGGGAGATCCGGCCCTCGGGGGAGACGGCGGTCGCCTCGACGATGATCAGTCCCGTTCCGCCGGTGGCGCGGGCCGCGTAGTGGGCGAAGTGCCAGTCGTGCGGGGCGCCTTCCGAGGGTCCTTCGGGCGCCGCCGAGTACTGGCACATCGGGGGCATCCACACCCGGTTGGGGATGGTGACATCGCGCAGGACGTAGGGCTCGAAGAGCGCGCTCACGGCCGACTCCATTCGTCGCGGGACCGGGGTACTCTCGTACGATAAGCATCGTAGTACGGTGAGTGTCAAACTACGACAGGTCTCGTACAATGCAGACGTCGGGTGAAGTCCCCGGACGAAGACGAAGGTCCCCGGAGAAGTGGAGCCGCCGTGACGACCCCCGCGACCAGTGGCCGTGATCTGCCGCACCCGGTGCGCGAGGAGATCCGGCTGGAGTCGGTGCTGCACGCGCTGTCCGATCCGATGCGCCTCCAGATCGTGCGCGAGCTGGCCGCCCGTGGCGTCGAGCTCTCCTGCTCGGACTTCGTCCTGCCGGTCACCAAGTCCACGACGACGCACCACTTCCGGGTGCTCCGTGAGAGCGGGGTGATCCGGCAGGTCTACCGCGGCACGGCGAAGCTGAACGGTCTGCGCACGGACGACCTCGACGCGCTGTTCCCCGGCCTCCTCGACCGTGTCCTGGAGGCGGCCACCCGGCAGGCCGGGCGCCCCACGCCGTGACGCTCCACGACACATGACGCTCCACGGCACGTGACGGGCCACGACAGTCGACGGAAGGTCCCGGGCGGTCGAGGGAGAGTGCGTGCAGACCGGTGGGGCGGCCGCTGGGGCCGACGGAACCGGCGTACGCGAAGTGCTGCTGCCTTGTGAGGATCCTGCCCGTCGATGGCGGGCGGCAGGGGCAAAGGGGAACACCCACCCCTTGCCACTCTCAACTTATAGCGCACCAGGGGGCTTGCGGCAAGGCCCGGGTGATGCCGCACAATCACTCGCCGAGGCCACAACCTGCGGAAACGGGAGATTCACCAAGTGCGTGTGCTGTTGTCGGTTCACAGGTCGTGCAGTGATGGCGCACCGGTAGGGGGAATGGCGCTGCGGTCGCCGGCATCGGGCGGCGGGCCGCGGGTGGGCGCGGCGCCTGCCGTCGCGGGCACGACCCCGGATCGGAGCCTGTGACATGAACCCCTTGACCACCAGTGCGTTCCGCCTTCCCGAACATCTCGATCCCAAGGCCGACCCTGCGCTGATCGGTGGTGACGAGCGGCACTTCGCGGCCGTCGCGGAGAGCCTCGAGCAGGCGATCGCCGAACTGTCCGATCGTCTCGACGCCGAACGCAGGGCGCCCGGCGGCCTCGGCCGTGAGGCTATGGAGCGGGACGCGGAGATCCACCGGCTGACCGGACGTCTGCGCGCCTTGCGCCGCTTCGGCCTCGACCTGTGCCTGGGGCACATCGTCGGCGCGGACGACCCCGAGCCCATGTACATCGGACGACTCGGCCTCACCGACAGCGACGGCCGCAGACTGCTGACCGACTGGCGCTCTCCCGCGGCTGAACCGTTCTTCGCCGCGACCCACGCCGACCCGATGGGCCTGGCGAGCCGCCGCAGGTATCGCTGGACCCGTGGCCGGATCAGCGACTACTGGGACGAGGTGTTCACCGCCGACGGGCTGGAACGGCACGCGGCGCTCGACGACCAGTCCGCCTTCATCGCCAGCCTGGGCAGCAACCGGTCGGCCCGGATGCGCGACGTGCTCGCCACCATCCAGTCCGACCAGGACGCCATCATCCGGGCGGGATCCCGTGGTGCCCTCGTCGTCGACGGCGGTCCCGGCACGGGCAAGACGGTCGTCGCCCTGCACCGCTCCGCCTACCTCCTCTACTCCGACCCCCGCCTCGGCCACCGTCGGGGCGGCGTGCTGTTCGTCGGTCCGCACCAGCCCTACCTGGCCTACGTCGCCGATGTCCTCCCCAGCCTCGGAGAGGAAGGCGTGCAGACCTGCACCGTGCGGGATCTCGTCGCCGAGGGAGCCGGAGCGACGGTCGAACCCGATCCGGACGTGGCCCGCCTGAAGTCGTCGGTGAACATGGTGAACGCGATCGAGAAAGCCGTCAGGTTCTACGAGGATCCGCCCGCCCAGGGGATGACCGTCACGACTCCTTGGTCCGACGTCCGGCTGAGCGCCGCCGACTGGGCCGAGGCGTTCGAAGCGGCGGAGCCGGGCATCCCGCACAACGAAGCGCGCGACCTGATCTGGGAGGCGCTGGTCACGATCCTGATGGACAAGCACGACGGTGACGTCCCGCCCGACCTGTTCCGCAGGTCGCTGCTGCACGACCGTGAGCTGGTCGGGACCCTCGACCGCGCGTGGCCGCTTCTCGAGGCGACCGACGTCGTGGGAGACCTGTGGTCGGTACCCGCCTACCTGCGGATGTGCGCTCCCTGGCTGGGCCCCGACGACGTGCGCAGGCTTCAGCGTCCGGACGCCCAGGCCTGGACGGTGTCCGACCTGCCGATCCTGGACGCGGCACGGCAGCGGCTCGGCGACCCGGAGGCGGCGCTGCGCACACGCCGGCACGCGGCCTCCGTCGCCGCCGAACGCGAGCGCATGGCCGGCGTCATCGACAACGTGCTCGCCGCCGACGACGACGGTGAGGGCGCCGTGACGATGCTGCGCGGCCAGGACTTGCAGGACACCCTGATCGACGAGGCCGGACTGCCCGTCACCGAACCGGACCTGCTCGCGGGTCCGTTCGCCCATGTCGTCGTCGACGAGGCGCAGGAACTGACCGACGCGGAGTGGCAGATGCTGCTGCTGCGCTGCCCGTCCCGGAGCTTCACCATCGTCGGGGACCGCGCCCAGGCCAGGCACGGCTTCACCGAGTCGTGGCAGGAACGGCTCGGGCGGATCGGGCTCGACCGGATCGACGTGGCCTCCCTGACCATCAACTACCGGACGCCGGAAGAGGTCATGGCGGAGGCCGAGTCGGTCATCCGGGCCGCGCTCCCGGACGCCAACGTGCCGACCTCCGTGCGCAGCGCGGGCCTCCCCGTCGTCCACGGATCGGTCGCGGAGCTGGACTCGATCCTCGACGACTGGCTCCTCAATCATGCCGAGGGGATCGCCTGCGTCATCGGCGATCCCACGTTCCGGGCGACGCCCCGGGTCCGGTCGCTGACCCCGGAGCTGTCGAAGGGGCTCGAGTTCGACCTGGTCGTCCTCGTCGACCCGGAGGAGTTCGGCGAGGGTGTCGAAGGAGCGGTCGACCGCTATGTCGCGATGACCCGGGCGACCCGGCAACTCGTCGTCCTCACGAGCTCCTGACGTCGACCGGGAGACCGATCGACGGGACGCGGCCGACGGGCGTCGGCCTAGGCGCCGGACGGGGCGGCCTCGGGTTCGACGCCGGCCTCGGGCGAACTCGCCCTGCTGGGCAGGTGATTGAACAGAAGGTTCAAGGCGATCGCCGTCAGACACCCGGCGCTGATCCCGCTGTTCATCACCGTCTGGAACCAGTCCGGGAACTTGCCGTAGACCCCCGGCACCCCGACCGGCAGCAGGCCGATCGCGACAGAAACGGCCACCACCGTCAGATTGTCGTTGCCCTTGAAATCCACCTCGGCGAGCGTGCGCAGACCGCTCGCGGCGACCGTTCCGAACATCACCAGACCAGCGCCGCCGAGCACGGGCGCGGGTATCGCCGCGACCACGGCACCCAGCTTCGGCAGCAGACCGAGCACGACGAGCATGCCGCCCGCGGCGGCGACCACCCAGCGGCTGCGCACCCGGGTCATGCCGACGAGGCCCACGTTCTGCGCGAACGCGGTGTACGGGAAGGTGTTGAAGACGCCGCCGAGGACCGTGGACAGGCCGTCGGCGCGCAGACCGTCCGCGAGGGTCCGCGGTTCGACCGGCCGGTCGGTCATCTCGCCGACCGCGATGAAGTCACCGGTCGTCTCGGTCATGGTCACCAGGGCCACGACCAGCATCGAGACGATCGCGGAGACGTGGAACGAGGGCGCTCCGAAGTGGAACGGCGTGCTGATCCCGACCCAGTCGGCGTCCCCGACCCCGCCGAAGTCCGTGAATCCGAACGGCACCGCGACCGCGAGACCCGCGGCGATGCCGATGAGCACCGCGACGCGGCTCAGGAAGGCCGGTGCGAACCGCTGTACGCCGATCACCACGGCCAGGACGAAACCGGCGAGCGCCAGGTTCTTCGGCTCCCCGAAGTCCTTCGAGCCGACACCTCCCGCGGCCCAGTTGCCGGCCACCGGCAGCAGCGACACACCGATGATCAGGATGACCGTGCCCGTGACCAGCGGCGGGAAGAAGCGCAGCAGCCTTCCGAAGACCGGGGCGAGCAGGACGATCGCGAGGCCCGCGACGATCACCGACCCGTAGATCGCGGGCAGTCCGCCGTCCGTCGTACCGACGAGCACCATGGGGGAGACGGCGGCGAAGGTGCACCCCTGCATGATCGGCAGTCGTACGCCGAAGCGCCAGAAGCCCACGCACTGGATCAGCGTCGCGATTCCGCACACGAGCAGGTCCGCGGTGATCAGGTAGGCCAGATCGGCGGGGGAGAGTTTCATCGCGCCGCCCACGATGAGCGGAACGGCCACCGCGCCCGCGTACATCGCGAGCACATGCTGAAGTCCGAAGGCGGCCAGCCGGCTCACGGGTGGAACCTCGTCGACGGGATGCACGGGAGCGGTGGTTGCCATGGGCACTCCAGAGGGCTGCGGGAGACGGAAAGGTCCGCACGACGCGAGTTCGCCCGGACAGCACGAGACCGTAGAGGGCTTAAACAGTTTGTTGATTTCCGGTCTGTTGCCGATATGTGTCATGCCCACGGAACTGCCACGGACTCCGCTGCGACCCCGCGCGACGCGCCGGACACCGGCCGCGCCACGACAGCTCTGCGTCGACCGGATGCCCGCCCCGCAGTGCCTCCGCAGTGCCTCCGCAGTGCCCGCGCAGTGCCCGCGCAGTGCCCGCGCCGGGCTCACCAGGGCCTCGCCGCGACCCCGTCAGGCCTCGGCAGGCCTTGGCCGGGCCTGCCTCAGGCTCCCGCCGTCCCTGCCGCCGTCCACAGTGCGTCCCAGTCGGGAAGCTTGACCACGCGGCGGCCCAGCTCGGCTCCGAGTTCCGCCTCGGCCCGCTCGATCGCCTGCCACCCGGCCCATTCGACCGGCCGTACCCCCTCGGCCCGCAGCGCCGCGAGCGGATCCTCGGCGACCTCTCGTCGTACGAGCGCGGGGGCGTCCTCCAGCAGGGAGGTCACCGTCTCCTTGGCGCACGGGCGGTTGGTTCCGATGACCCCGGTCGGGCCGCGTTTGATCCAGCCCGCCACGTACTCACCCGGCGCCACCGCGCCGTCCCGCAGGACCCGTCCCGCCAGCTGTGGCACCGTGCCGCGGCCGGGGTCGAACGGCAGCCCCTCCAGCGGCACCCCGCGATAGCCCACCGAACGCAGCACCAACTGGGCCTCGATGTCCTCGAATCGGCCGGTCCCCGTCACCCCGCCCGCTCCGTCAGGCACCGTCCGCTCGAAACGCACCGCGCCCACGCGGCCGCCGTCGGCGAGGAGTTCGACGGGGCGCAGGAAGAAGCGCGGGCGGATCAGGCGCGGGCGGTCCAGCGGCGCGGCCGCCGCCCATCCCCGGAGCACCTCCACGTTGCGGCGCTGCGCGGCGGGCAGTCCCGACGGATCGAGGTAAGCCGGATCGAGAGCCAACTCCGCCTCGTCCACGCTGATGTCGGCCCCCGGCAGGGAGCCCAGCTCGCGCAGTTCCTTGGTGGTGAAGCGGGCCTGCGACGGTCCGCGCCGTCCGACCATGCTGATCTCGGCGACCTCGCTCGCGGCCAGCGCGTCGAGCGCCGCCTGCGGCATGTCGGTGGGGCTCAGCTCGGGTGCGCCGCGGGCCAGGATCCGGGTCACGTCGACGGCGACGTTCCCGATGCCGATGACCACGGCCGAGCGCGCGCCGCGCACGAATCCGTCGGCCACCGAGTCGGGATGCGCGCTGTACCAGGACACGAACTCGGTCGCCGACCAGCTGCCGGGCAGGTCCTCACCGGGCACGCCGAGATGACGGTCGGTGGCGGCGCCCACGCAGTACACGACCGCGTGGTACAGCTCCCGCAGTCGCGCCACCGGCACTCCGCCCGGGCCCACCTGGACACCGCCGAGGAACCGCACCCGCTCGTCCTCCAGGACGGTCCGCAGATTGTTCTGGAGCGACTTGATCTTCTCGTGGTCGGGTGCCACGCCGTAGCGCACCAGGCCGTACGGGCAGGGCAACCGGTCCAGGACGTCGACCCGGACGTCGGGCGGTCCGCTCCGCTGGACAAGACCCTGCGCGCTGTAGACCCCACTGGGCCCCGAGCCGACGACGGCGACATGCAGCACTGCGGAACTCCTTACCCGAGGGATCAGGAAGATCGCTGACAGGACATCGCTGGTGCTTCCAGGATCGCACCACCGGTGCTCCGCTGACAGGGTGCGGCGCGTGGTGTCTGCGCGCGTGTCCGTTCGTATGGAATGTGATGATGCGGTTACGTTCCGTTTGTGCTGGAAGCATCGTTTCTCAATCTGTCCGACCGCTGCCGCACGGACGGCGCGGTGTCCGTGCGGCCGGCCTGGGAGGTACGGGAGTCCGGGGCCGGGGCCACGTCCTGGTTCGACGTCCGGCTGGCCTTCACCGACGGTGCCCGGGTCGACCTGCTCGCCGTGCTGTCGGAGGCGGGCCTGTCGATCGAGGACGTACGCGCCGAGCCACCCCTCTCGCTGGACGACCTCGCGGCGGTCGCGGACTGGATCGAGGAGCCGCTGTTCGAAGCGTGCGGGAGTGGCCCCGGCCCCGATCAGGAGCGCGAGAGTCAGGCGCGTCGTGCCCGGCCCGCCTGGCCGCGCGGGGTCGAGGGCCGTCTGCTGGTCGCGCGGGAGTACCGGGCGGCGCAGGAGGACGGCGTGGACCCGGTGCTCGCCGTCATGGGCGCCACCGGCCACAGTCGCCGCAAGTCGCTGAGGCTGATCGCGGGGGCGCGCGACGCCGGGTTCCTGACACCCCGGCACGCCCGCCGCTGACTGCAGTCGACGGGCGAGCCCCTCAGGCCATCTCGCGCATCCTGGTGATCTCGCTCGTCTGCTGTGCGATCACGTCGTCGGCCATCTCCTCGATCTGGATGTTGTTGCCCTGGGCCTTCACCTCGGTGGCCATGGTGATCGCCCCGTCGTGATGGGTGATCATCAGCTTGAGGAAGAGCCGGTCGAAGGTCTTCCCCTTCGCCGCCCGTAACTCCTTGAGCTGGGCCTTCGTCGCCATCCCGGGCATGGCGGCGTGCTCGTGCCCCTGGGCGGTACCGGCGTCGTCGTGCGCCTCGAGCCAGCTCTTCATGGTGGTGATCTCCGGCCCCTGCGCGGCCGCGATCCGTGCGGCGATCCGCTTCACAGCGCCCGACTTCGCCCGGTCCGGGGCCAGTTCGGTCATCTTCAGGGCCTGGGTGTGATGGGCGATCATCATCCGCGCGTAGGCGAGGTCCGCCGCGTTGGGGGAGTCGTCGTCCGCACGCCGCTCGGCCGCGTCCTTGGCGGAGAGAGTTTCGGCCGCTTCTCCGGGCCTGCCGGGCGCGATCACCGAAGGTCCGCCGGTCTCGGCGGACTCGGTCCCGGAACCGGAGTCGCAGCCTGCCAGCGCGAGCACGGCGGCGGCCAGCGACGCCGTGACCAGGGACGTACGGGACGTATGACCAGCTAGCACAGCGGCCTCCTGCGGCACACGAATCGGCGGACATCTCACGGGTGTTGATAACCGTCCTGGCACCTGCCCGAACGTGACTGATCAAAAAACGTTCGTTGCGGCTACGTTGCCATCTGTTGATCTGCCCATGGTGCGGACGATACTTCAGGGGTCCGTGAACCGTTCAACTGCGAACGGCTACAAGGGAGAACACAGTGACCCTGTTGAACAGCCCCCGAACGCGGCACAGACGACTGGGAGTTGCCGTAGCCGCGGCCGGACTTCTGGCCGCGCTGTTATCGGCCGGCCCGGCCGCCGCCACCCCCGACCCCGGGGACGGGCCCACCGCGCAGCAGCAGATCTCCAAGAGCGACGAGGCCGAGGCGAGGGCGGCGATCGCGAGCGGCGAGATACCCGGGACGGACGAGATCGTCCACTCCGACAACATCGAGCATCTCGCCAACGTCCCCAAGGAGGCCTTCACCGGCCTCAATTCGGACCTGGCCTTCCAGGGCCGGTACGCGTTCGCCGGCAACTACGACGGCTTCCGCATCTTCGACATCAGCCACCCGAAGGCTCCGAAGACGGTCGCGCAGGTCCTCTGCCCGGGCTCGCAGAACGACATCTCCGTCTCCGGCGACCTGCTCTTCGTGTCGACCGACTCCTCGCGCAGCGACAACTCCTGCGCCAGCACCTCGCAACCCGCGACGGAGAAGTCGTCGTGGGAGGGCATGAAGATCTTCGACATCAGCGACAAGGCGAACCCGAAGTACGTCGCCGCCGTCGAGACGTCCTGCGGCTCACACACCCACTCGCTGGTACCCGAGCGCAAGAACGTCTACATCTACGTCTCCTCGTACTCGCCGAGCGCCACCTTCCCCGACTGCCAGCCCCCGCACGACGGCATCTCGGTCATCAAGGTCCCGCGCAAGGCCCCCGAGAAGGCGGCCGTGGTGGGCTTCCCCGTGCTCTTCCCGGGCGAGGGCCCCGACGGCGGCGGCAACCCGGGCGGGCCCACCAACCCGGGTGTCTCCAAGACCACCGGCTGCCACGACATCACGGTCCTGCCGTCGAAGGACCTGGCCGCGGGCGCCTGCATGGGCGACGGCATCCTGTTCTCCATCAAGGACCCGGAGAACCCGAAGGTGATCGACCAGGTCGAGGACAACGTGAACTTCGCGTTCTGGCACTCGGCGACCTTCAACCAGAAGGCCGACAAGGTCGTGTTCACCGATGAGCTGGGCGGCGGCGGCGCGGCCACCTGCAACGCGGCGATCGGTCCGAACCGCGGCGCCGACGGCATCTACGACATCGTCGGCAGGGGCGACCACCGCAAGCTCGTCTTCAAGAGCTACTACAAGATCCCCCGCCACCAGGCCGACACCGAGAACTGCGTGGCCCACAACGGCTCGCTGATCCCCGTCAGGGGCAAGGACCTCATGGTCCAGGCCTGGTACCAGGGCGGCGTCTCGGTCTGGGACTTCACCGACTCCGCGAATCCCGAGGAGATCGCTTACTTCGAGCGCGGCCCGCTGTCCACCGACACCCTTCAGGTCGGCGGATCCTGGTCGGCGTACTACTACAACGGCTACATCTACTCGAACGACATCGCCAAGGGCTTCGACGTCCTGAAGCTCAGCGACCGGCGCACGGATCCGGCCAAGAAGGTCCACCTGCGTGAGCTCAACGTCCAGACGCAGCCGGACTACTCCGACTGACCGTCCGGCGGCCCCGGTTCGGTCGCGAAGAAGCGGGACAGATCCGTCTCGCGGGTGCCGCCGGACG